>JACDGP010000240.1 GCA_013821605.1 Herpetosiphonaceae bacterium | reverse complement strand
GGACAGCACTGCTCCCATCACTCTTGTGCGGCGGTTGCGGCTTCGGCCTCATTATTGGCCCGCTCACCACACTCATCCTGGCCCGTGTCGAGCCAAACCTGGCAGGCGCGGCCGCTGGTGTGCTCGCTACTGCGCAGCAGGTAGGTGGCGCGCTGGGAATCGCGGTCGTGGGGGCCCTCCTGTTTGGTCGGATCGAAGGAGCAGCGGGCACAGCACTCACCCGCGGGGCGCTGTTTAGCCTGGCGACCCAGACAGCGCTCCGCTTCAATCTGGCAGCGTTCGTGGTGGTCCTCGGACTCTTTTTCCTGCTCCCGACGCCGCGCGCTCAGCCGGCACAGGTCGCCGCAGCCGACACGGTGCAAGAACGGATACCGGATGCGATCTAGCGCGGCACGGAGGTGCTATCTTGATAAAAACAGCGTATCGGTTGCATGAAAGACACAGGAGCACGAGCATGTCTGACCACCTTCAAACACATCCGACTGTGATTCGTTTCCACGAGCGCGGCACTACCAACATCGCGCCGCCAATGGCTGGTGACGTGCTCGACCCCGCCTGGCTGCGTCAGCTGTGTCTGGATGCTGGCGCCGCTGATGTCGGCTTTGTGGCGATCGACCGTGCTGAGCTCGACTCGCAGCGCGCCGAGCTTTTGGACGTCCTCCCACGCACGCAAGCCCTGATTAGCTTCGTGTGCCGGATGAACCGCGCGCCGATCCGCAGCCCGTCGCGCTCGGTCGCGAATCTCGAGTTTCACCACGCCGGTGATGCGGTTGACGAGGTTGGACACCGGATCGTCGCGAGCCTGGAGCAGCACGGCATCACTGCGCTTAACCCGGCGATGGGCTTTCCGATGGAGATGGCCCGCTTTCCCGGCAAGACCTGGGTGGTCTCGCACAAACCGGTCGCCGTCGCTGCTGGTCTGGGGCAGATCGGCATCCACCGTAACGTGATCCACCCGATCTTTGGCAACTTTATCCTGCTCGGCACTGTGCTGGTCGCGGGTTCGGATGTGGAGGTGCACGTGCGGAAGCGCTTCCCACATAAGCGGGTCCGACAGGTAGGAAACGGTATCCGGCCACAGCGGATCGAGGATTTCCTGAACAACCTGCATCTGGTCTTCAAGAAGAATCGGGCAGTCGGGCTCGACCTCACGTACCACTTTACGTTCACTGGTGCCGAGTCGGTCGAGGCGACGATCGTCATCCGTGATGGCACCCTTGGCCTGGTAACAGCGCACGAGCATTGGATGGATCGACTACGGGAGGTGGAAGACGAACTGGAGGGCTGGGCTACGATGAAAACGGCGAACCGAACCCACAACCGGGGAACGATGCTGCAACGCGGATGCTCAAGAAGCAGCAGATGCAATGGACACCCGAGGGCGCGCACCTCCTGCTAGCCTTTAAGCTGAACGAGCGGGTCACCGCGATCGTGCTTTTCGCCCTCAAATCCATTGGCTTCCGCGCTTTGGCCTAGAGAGCACCCGCGCTGGCTGATCCGCGACTACTGCGCCTTGTTTTCGCGGCGCCCACCCGGACCCACGTGGTCCGCTTGCTCCGTCAACCTGCATCACACTGAAAAGATGAATGTAATGGAGGGGTAGATAGTTTGGATCAGCTTGAAGAAGCTGCATCGTAAGTATAGCACGCAGGTCATGACAACAACAATTGTTTCTCACCACATCACCACCGCGCAGGATCCGCTCCTTGCATCATCTGCTATTCCTGCGCTATGCTTGAGCCCATGCTTCATGATAATGTGCTCCAGGTGCAGCGGAGGTACGCGTGAACGTTTTGACGTTGATCCTCGCAGGTGGGCGTGAACGGCGGCTCGGAATCTTGGTATCGCAGCGTGCAAAACCGGCGCTCTCCTTTGCCGGTAAATACCGCATTATTGATTTTGCCCTCTCAAATTGTACCAACTCGGGCCTGCGGCGCATCGCCGTGTTACCCGACTACCGCCCTCAGCCCCTGCTCGATCATCTTGGGCTTGGCGGCCCCTGGGACCTCGACCGGCGCCGGCCCAACGGCTTGTTCATCTGGCAGCCATTCCGCGATGAGTTTGCGGAGGATGTCTACCGTGGGACCGCCGGTGCCCTGAACCAGAACCGTCAGCGTTTAGCCGAGGCCGAAAGTGATGTCACAATGGTCTTGTCGGGGGATCAGATCTACACCATGGACTACCGTCCGCTGCTTGCCGCCCATGCCACGCGGGATGCTGACCTAACGATTGGGGTGGTGCCGGTTGTGCCGGAGGATGTTCACCGCTTCGGCATGGTTACGCCCGACGAGCATCAGCGCGTCCATGAGTTTCATGAGAAGCCACTTCAAACCTCGAGTCGTTGGGGCTCCATGGGTATCTATGTTTTTAAAACTGCCGCGTTACTCCGTCGCCTGGCCGAAGATGCGCGTGACCCGGCCTCTTCGCACGAAATCGGCTTGAATCTCATTCCGCGCATGGTAGATCAGGACCGTGTCTTTGCCTACCCTTTCCATGGCTACTGGCAAGATGTTGGCAGCCTGGCGGTCTACTGGCGTACCCAGCTTGGTATGCTCCTCGATACGCCCCCGCTGGATATCTATAATCCCGCTTGGGTCATCCATACCCGCTCCGAAGAGCGACCACCGGTGAAGTTCTTGCCGGGTGGCGAGGTTCACCAAAGCTTGGTCTCGAACGGCTGTGTGGTGGAAGGGCAGGTAATCAATAGTGTCCTTTCGCCCGGTGTCCATGTCCGGCCCGGGGCGGTTGTGCGTGACTCGATCATTATGCGTGACACCGACATTGGATCCGGTGCGCTGGTTGACCGCTGTGTAGTCGATGGCGGCGTCGTGATCGAGGAGCGGGCACAGCTTGGCATTGGCACTGACCTGCGCCCCAACCGTACCGAGCCAGACCACATTACCGATGGACTCACGGTGATTGGCATGAATGCGCACGTGCCCGCCGGAATCAAGATCGGCCGGCATTGCCGTATCGATCCCGATGTAACGGCTGACGACCTCCCTGGGCATGAGATTCCGAGTGGCACGACCATCATGCGGCGCAACATCACAAATGCATAAGCTCCGCATCAGGACCACATACTAAGCAGCCTAATGCACCATGCTATAATGGCGCGGTATGGTGGCAACGCATAATGGTTTTAGCCTTGAACATACCGATCGCCTGAGCTGGGCACGGGCTGGTCAGCTGACGACCCCCCACGGCGTGATACCCACACCAGTCTTTATGCCTGTCGGGACCCAAGCCACGGTCAAGACCTTGACGGCGACCGAAGTGCGCGACCTGGGAGCACAGATTATTTTAGGCAATACCTACCACTTATATCTACGTCCGGGCAGCCAGCTCATCGCTGAGTTGGGTGGTTTGCATCACTTTATGGGCTGGCATGGCCCAATCTTGACCGACTCCGGTGGCTTTCAAGTCTGGAGCCTGAGCGGTCAGCGCCAGATCGATGACGCAGGTGTGACCTTTCGTTCGCATCTCGATGGCTCACAGCATCGCTTCACCCCCGAGCACGCCGTCCATGTCCAGGAGCAGCTCGGCTCCGACATCATGATGGCTTTCGACGAATGTTCGGAGATCGGTGCCTCCCACGACTATGCGGTCAAGGCGCTGGAACGAACGCACCGTTGGCTGGAGCGCTGTGTTGCTGCCCGCAGCCGCACCGATCAAATGCTTTTCGGCATCGTCCAGGGCAATATCTTTTCCGACCTACGGATTGAGTCGGCTCGCTTTGTGGCCGAGCAGCCCGTAGACGGCTGTGCCATTGGCGGCTTGAGTGTTGGCGAGACGAAGGACGTGATGTATGCCATGCTGGAAACAACGACTGCCTACTTGCCTCCTGACCGCCCGCGCTATCTTATGGGAGTCGGTGCTCCCGAAGATCTGCTCGAAGGTATCAGCCGTGGCGTCGACATGTTTGATTGTGTGCTGCCCACCCGCCTGGGCCGTCATGGCTCAGCCTTTACCCTAGACGGTCGCATCAATCTGTTGAATGCGCGCTGGGCGCATGATGAGCGACCGATCGATACGGACTGTGAGTG
>JACDGP010000111.1 GCA_013821605.1 Herpetosiphonaceae bacterium | reverse complement strand
GATCAAGGGTGTGAGCACGGCAGCCGCCAGGCTGACCAGCAGGACCGAGCGCCATGGCAGGTGTGCGCCGAGTGGCTCAAGTGGGTGGCGGCGAAAGAGGAAATAGCAGAGTGACCACCAGAACCATAGCAGCCCAAGTACAACGATGCCAAGCCCCAGCATACGTACGTCGGTCACGATGCCAGTGGGGCGGGTGGTGCCGGTGAGTCGGTCAACCCAGGCCACGGCTGCGCGCATACTCGTGGTGTTCCAAACATTGAAGGACTGGTCAGAGCCGGGTATGAGCAGCAGATTGTGCACGTCCGCCGGTGCCCTGTCCCCAAGCGAGACAGCGATCGTCGCCGCAATAGGGTGCATATGCGCGTACTGCACTGCTATTGCGGCACCCATCCCATGGCCCAGCAGCACAACCGGCTTGCCCGGCCAACGGGTGTGGGCATCCTGAACGACGTGGTCAAGTGCTTGGAGGCGTTGGGCGTCGTCGGCGGTATAGGCTGTAGTATCGCTGCCATGACCCGGAAAATCAAAGCTTTCAGCAGCGTAGCCATTGCGGGCAAAGGTCGAGGCAAAAGGCCACATCATGCGTTGTGAGCCGCCAAAGCCGTGGGCGATCACAACAACTGCTTTTACTTCGGCTTCGGTGGGATCGAGGCGCGGCGAGTCGGGATCGAGGGGAACAAAGCGCTGGGCTGGCGTGCCAGCCACGTTCACCGGCTCTTTTTTAACCTTGAAATCGACCGTGCCCAGTATGATCAAGCCGTTGCCGAGCACCACAGCACTTAGCACCATAAAAAACATGTGAAAGACCGGCCAGCGCCCGATATCACGCCCGCCGATACGTACAATATCGCGTGGATTGGGCAGCTCCGGCTGCTCGATCTCCCTGGTTGTTGCCACAAGGTCCTCTTAACGCTTTGGGTTGCAGTGTCTAGCCATGGGATAGGCCGGGAGTCGTGTCACCGGTGCCGGGCTCCTCGGCTTGGAGCCGCAAGCGATCGGCGAGGCGGAGGCGTAGTTCGCGGAGGCGCGCTTTATAGGTTGGCGAGGTGATCGTTTCGGTCCACATAATCAAGGCATCTTCGTTGTTATCGGTGTAGTAGCGCCGGCGTGTGCCGCGCGCTTCAAAGCCATATTTGTGATACAGGTTTTGCGCGACGGTATTCGACACGCGTACTTCCAGCGTCAGGGCTGTGGCGCCTAAGGCAAGGGCGGCATCGATCAGCCCATTCAAGGCGAGTTCACCGACCCCGTGGCCGCGTACCTCTGGGGTGGTGGCGATGGTGGTGATATGGCCTTCATCGACATTCAGCCAGATGCCGCCATAGGCGACCACCGGATAGGGACTGAGCGGCGTGGGAGTGCCAAACAAACTCGGTAACAAGGTCGCAAGCCAGTTGCGGCGGGGCGGCTCTAGATCGAAATGGCGCGGCCGGGTGCTTGAACTACGTACCACGAGGTAGCGACATTGGTCAGGTGTACGCAGTTCGCGTACATAGGTGGCAGCCGACCAGGGGGTTGAAAAAGAGCGCCGCTCGATCTCCTGGACCTGAGGGATGTCGCTTTCGCGCATTGGTTCGAGAAAAAAATACACGCCCGCTCCCAGCCCCTCCACGCTGCCTTATTTGCTGATGATCTTGGCCTTACCATGATCGATGACGAAGTGCTCCTTATATTCGCCATTGGGTCCCCACTTGCCGTTGGTTTCCCATTTGCCCGTGACTTCGACTACACCCCACACAAAAGAGTTGCCTTCACCGACGTTGAGTTGCTTGGAGAGATCGGGCGGGAAGCCATCGAGCGCAGCAATACGGCCTTCGGGGCGGGGATTCAGGCCGGCGGGCGCATCCGCACTTTGTTCACGGCTCACTTTCTCGGCAAGGGTGCCTGACGTGGCCGGTGACCAGAAATAGTAGGCTTGGGTGGTGACCTGTTGGCCAGCATATTGGTCGGGGTGGTCAACCAGCTCGAAAAAGGTTACTTTGCCGGCGCCTAGTGGCTTGTTCGGCAAGGCCGCCACCACGCGTTCAACCTTTTGCATGGCTTGGGCTTGGCGCACATTCATGCGGTAGTTATAGGTACCACCCGGACCAAAATGGCCCGTTTCGAAGGTACCGGTAACTTGGACGACGCCCCATACAGAATCACTAGGGCGGTGGAGGTCGGCGCTAACAGCGGCCGGGAAGTTGTCTAACCAGACCGCGCCGGTAGCAGGTACGCCAACTGCCGTCGTGTTGGGTGAGCACTCACCGTTGGCAGCACACACGACGCTGGCGTAGACCGGCTGAGCATCGTTGACGCCATCGGAGGTACTTAAGCCGGGGAGCAAAACGGCGGTGCCAGGATTGCCCGGCTTCCACAAGTAGGTACCGAGCACGGTGACCTCTTTGTTGCGAAAGGTATTGGGATGTTGGGTGAGATCATAAATCATCGTCGGCCCGCTGCTAGCACTACAGCTGATAAGTATCAGGGCGGCGACGAGGAGGATAGCAAATTGCATACGACGCAGCGACATGAAAAGACTCCACAAGACGGAGCGGATTATAGCAGACCAGGCAGCTTGAGGCCAATTGGTTTGTGAAAAAGTTGACAATGATTCATGGGCTCCCTATACTGTGAAGACAGTATGAGAGCAGCAACGTGGATCCATTGAGCATAGAGCCACTCGATATTCCAGATGTTGTCGTGCGACGACTACCGATCTATGCCCGTACGCTCAGCTATTTGCAGCAAGAAGGGATTAAGTCGGTATCGTCCCAACAGCTTGGCGAACGCATCAGCGTCACTGCGGCCCAGATTCGGAAGGATTTATCCTGGTTCGGTGAATTTGGTAAGCAGGGGATCGGCTATGATGTCGATAAGCTGCTTGGGCATATTACGCGCATCCTGGGGCTAACCCAGAGCTGGCCGGTTGTGCTGGTGGGGCTGGGATATCTGGGTCAAGCGATCGCGCGTTATGAAGGCTTTCGGCAAAATGGCCTGAATATTGTTGGGCTGTTTGATAATGATCCGACGAAGATCGGTGCCGACATTAATGGCTTAACGATTCTGGCCGACCGTGAGCTGCAGGCGCTGATCGAGCAGGAAGGCGTGCGCTTGGCGATCGTGGCAGTCCCGGCCGCTCGAGCTCAGGAGGTGGTTGACCGGCTGGTGTTGGCCGGAGTGCGAGCGATCTTGAACTATGCGCCGATCATTACTCAGGTGCCAGATGGCGTGTGGGTGCGCCACATCGACCCGGTCGCGCAACTGCATAGTATGACTTATTACCTAGCACGTGAAGAGGCACAAATCTAACTGTTCGGCTCGATCCTGAAGCAGAACCATGCACCGCCAGCCTTATGACTGGCGGTGCATGGTTCTCAACGTGTTAGTCGGTAAGGGGCAAGCCGTAAAGCGCGGTAAATTTGGTTTTGAGATAGTTCAGGTAGGGCTTAGCGGTCAGGGGCTCGCCTGTGGCGCGCTGAATCAAATCGTTGGGCAGTTCCATGGCGCCGTATTGATGGACATGCTCGCGCAGCCAGTGGAGCAACTTGCCGTACTTAGCGCGAGCCAACTCCGTGCCCATGGCCGGATCGTCACGCTGGGCTGCCTCCCAGAGTTGCACCGATAGGACGTTGCCGATGGTATAGGTCGGAAAGTAGCCAACGCTGCCACCCGACCAATGCACATCCTGTAAGACTCCTTCGCTATCGTCCGGCGGCGTAATCCCCAACAGGCTCTGCATCCGGGCGTTCCAGGCCTCGGGCACATCTTTAACGGCTAAGTTCCCGGTCAGCAAGGCGGTTTCCATTTCGAAGCGCAGCAGAATATGGAGATTGTAGGTCAGTTCATCGGCTTCAACGCGGATGGTCGAAGGCTGGACGGTGTTGACAGCCTTGACGAAGCGGTCGAAGCTGGTGGACTTGAGCTGTGGGAAGGTCGCTTGCAAATCCTCGTAGTGTTTGGACCAAAAGGTCGGGCTACGACCGACCAGATTTTCCCACAGGCGCGATTGTGATTCGTGTACCCCTAAGGAAGCCGGAGCACCGAGTGGCCCACGGCTAAAGGCCGGGTTAATGCCTTGCTCGTATAAGGCATGGCCGGTCTCGTGCATCGTGCCGAAGAGGGCCGGTGACAAAAAATCAGGATACACGCGGGTCGTGATGCGCACATCGTGGGGGCTGAAGGAGGTACAAAACGGATGCACGGTTTGGTCTTGGCGACCGGCTTCCGGGTCGAAGCCCCAGCCGGTCACGATCTTCCAGCCCCACGCCAGCTGCTGGTCGGGGTCGAAGGGTTGATGGAGCGGCTGGTCATCGGTCGCCTGGTGGCGCGGTGCAATGGCCGCAACTAGTGGCACAAGGCCAGCCTGGAGTTCCTCGAAGAGGCTTTGTACCTGGCGGGTTGTCATGCCCGGCTCGTATTGATCGAGCAAGGCGTCGTAGGGATGTTCTTGGTAGCCTAGGTGCTCCGCAACCTGTCGCTGCAGTTCAAAGGTATGCTCCAACTGCGGTGCAAACAGCTTGAAATCGGTGGCAGCCCGCGCTTGCTCCCACACTTCATTGCCCAGCACTGCAGTATGCGTTAACTCGGCGACGAGCTCGGTGGGGAGCTTACAGTTGCGGTCATAGTTGCGGCGTGCGACCCGCACCAACGCCGCGCTGATGTTATCGTCCGGGGTCAGCGCCGTCTCGGCTGCGTCGATCAGCTGACCAAGCTGCTTGGAGGTACTATATTCGTGACTCAGGCGGCTGAGCGTCGTTAGCTGATTAGCGCGGGCTTCCGCGCCCTTCGGTGGCATATAGGTCAACTGATCCCAGCTGAGTAGGGAGGCCGCTTGGGATATGTCGTCGATCGTCGCTAGGTATTCCTGGAGTGCTTTGATTGGTTCAGTCATCGTTGGTTATTCCTTGTACATACGAAAGAGCAATGGCACTACACATGTGTCCCGAGCAAACTTTAGCTCAGGAGTTGGTGCAAGCTCAGGTTGTGATGGGCAGGGTCAGGGCGAAGAGCACGCCGTCGTCGTCGGGTTCGGTGATCTGCAGCGTACCGCCGAGCTCATTAAGCTGGTAGCGCAGGAGCTTGAGATGGTGAAAACCCGGCAAGTCCGTGGTGCCGTCGAGCAGACCTGCGCCATGGTCGCGCACACGAAGGTAAATGGTGGAGGGGGTATTAATCAGTTGAAGCTCTACGACCGTGGTGCGGGCATGTTGGCGTACGTTGTCGAGCGCTACCTCGGTCGCTTTGATAAGTAAAGGAACATAGCCGACCGGCATCACGGGCTCGCGTCCTTCGATGGATAAGCTGATAGTTAGGCCATGCTGTTGAGCTTCGGTAACTACCTGACGTACAGCAGTGTGGAGACGCGTCGCCCGGCGCTCAAGCGTGGTTGGCTGTGGTCCATCGGTGCTCCGGCGTCCCGTCGGCTGCTCTGCTGTAAGATGAGGGCCGAAACGTGCCTCCAGTGGTGCAAGCGGAGGTGTCAGGGCGGGCAAGACGGGTGCTACGCGTGGACGTGCGGTCAGTTGGGGCGGGCGGGATTGACGAGGCCAGCGTCGCTGGAGCAGAATACTCAAGGGCCAGATAAAGGCGGCGATGAGGGCTTTGGCATATTCGAAGGTCAGGGTACCAGCCCAGAGGGTGCCGCCGGGAAGG
The DNA here is from genome assembly GCA_013821605.1 of Herpetosiphonaceae bacterium. GTDB lineage: Bacteria > Chloroflexota > Chloroflexia > Chloroflexales > Kallotenuaceae > JACDGP01. Next base: position 13,555 of record JACDGP010000111.1, on the reverse strand, counting down.
TGCAGGAAGCGATATGCCAGGAGAATGCCAACGTAGCCTGCAACGGTCACACAGGCACCGACCGAGCCGAACAAGGCACCGGGCAACACGAGCGCGCCCAAGACAAAGGGTGTCATCGCATAGCCCCAGCTACCAGCCAGCCAGGCAGCACCAACGCTTAGCACCACATCTGTGCCGAGCAGTGCAACCGTACCCGGTCGGCGCATGGCTAATGCAGGCAGTCGCAGCGTCCATAGCACGAGATAGAAGGTAGCGTAGACGAGGGCGAACAGGGGTGTGATGCCAGGCCAGGGCTTGGTCCAGAGCAGTGTCCCCATCCCAATGAAGGCCATCGCAAGCAGCAGCCAACGAAAAAGCACCAGGGGGATGCAATGACGGGGGCAATGGAGCAATTGAGCCAGTCGGTTCACTCGGGCCTCGGTCGCGTACCGCAACAGCGTATAGGTGCAGTGTAGCAAAAACAGCGTGCTACGACAAGCCAGGATTGTGGATTGCACGATAGTTCACAGGTGGCACGCAATGGAGGGTGTACGCATAGAAAATATGTGCTAAACTAGCTCTTGAAAAGCTTGCATCTTTGTACGCAGGCTACTATACTGCACCAACGTATCCGTACGAAGGACAATGGTTATGGCAGGCGCGCGCCAGCCCACAAAATCGCCTCCGCCACCGGAGGCTAACGAACTTAAGAATTATACGTTAGGTGAGCGGATCGGGCAGGACGAGCTGTCGACGGTCTACCGTGCTCGTCATCAAACCCTGGATCGCGATGTCCATGTGTATATCCTGCGGCGTGCGGGCTGGGTTGCCGTCAGTCGCTTTCAATTAGCTGCTCGGCTGGCGGCCAAGTATGTCAACCCGCATATTCTGCCGGTGCTTGACGGTGGTCACGATGAGAAGTGGGGCTATTATATGGTCACGCCACCACTGGTGGCGAAGCCACTCCAAGCACTGCTTGAAAAGGGGCGGATCGATCCGCCGCAAGCGTTGCGCATCTTTGCCCATATTGGTCAAGCACTTGATTTCCTGCATAGCCAGGGTGTAGTCCATCGTGATGTGCAGCCGCAAACGATCCTGGTGGGTGAAGATGGCAGAGCCATTCTCACGGGCTTTTCCCTGGCGTGGACGGCAGATGGACCTGATCTGTCACAGTTAGCCGAGGCTGATTATCTGACGCCGTATGCGGCGCCGGAGCAGACGTTTGAAGATCGGACGCCGGCACCGGCGCTGGATTTGTATGCGTTGGGGGCCGTGCTGTATCACATGCTGACCGGCGAGGTGCCGCCGACACCGGGCAGTGAGCCAAAGAAGCTGGGTGAGGTTGACCCACGCTTGCAACCAGCCGACCGGGTATTGCGGCGGATGTTGTCGCCACAACCCGGAATGCGCTATCCTTCGGCAGCGCAAGCGGCGGCGGCCCTGCGCGGTACGTTGCGCCCGTCGTTAGGCGAGGGCAGCGGGGTGCAGGTCACCGAAGGTGCTGTTGAGGCGAACTGGCTTGAGAATCCCCTTGAAATCGTGCTGCGGGAGCGGATCGATGGCGATTTTATGCGGCGGAGCCGCGAGCGAGCTGAAGCGTTACATACCGGCGAAGGGGTCCGACGATTACTCGATGAGTGGAGTGCCGACCGTCCGCAGCGCCGTCGCCAACTTGGTCAAACTGTGCGGATTGACCAGGTCGTTTCCTATAATCTGTATTTCTATGATCTCAAGACGTTATATGAAACCCGGACCGCGCCTCAGAATCGTGAACGGCCATATAGTGGTAGCAAAGTCAATCATCGCGAACGCGACCTTGATCGCTGGAAAGTGGTGGTTGAAACGCCCAATGCCTCCTTCGCCGATGTTGCCCCGAGCGAGGTGGCGATCCCAAACTCAGAAAAAAGCTCGGTATGTCCGCGCTGTCATGGTGAAACACGGGTAACCTGTGGGCGTTGCCAGGGGCGCGGCACAGTCGATGTCAAGCGCACCGTCAGCACGTCGACCGGGACGCACACGGAGGTCGAAGTGGTTGATTGTCCCGAGTGTAAGGGCGCCGCGCTGCTGACCTGTGATCGTTGCGACGGCACCGGCGGTCTGATGGAGCAGAAGCTTTTCACATTTAGCCGCCGTGGGCGCCTGTGGCAGAATAGTGATGATCTGGAGGGCTTACCGCAACGCGCTATCGAAAGCCGCTCCGAGCAGGTCTTTGTGGGCATGATCGATGTGCATGATCCGGTGTGGCATGCGGCCCAGCCGCTACACGAACTGTTTAGCGAAGCGACCAAGCTTGAGCGTGATGATACGCGGATCGTGGAGGCCGAACTGATCATTCGTGCCACGCCCGTCACCGAGGTGGACTATACATTGCGGGGCAAGCCGCGGACGCTCGCGATTATGGGCTTCGATTCTGGGATCCGCGGCGACCTTAGCTTGCTTGACACCGAGCGGCTGTTGATGATAGCGGCGGTGGTGGTGATTGTGATCTTGCTCGCGGTCATCTTCTGGTTCAAGCGCGGGGGTTAGGAGTGTTCAACGTTTGGCGCGCTTAGCACGCAGGAAGTTGAGCGTTTCCCCATCGATGCGGGCGTCTTCGACCAGCCGCTCTTCTAGATTTTCAAAGCCACCTAGGGTCAATAGGGCTGCCCGCGTTACTTCGTCATAGTTGCCGGTGGTCGGCCCATCGTAGTAGCCCAGGTCACGCAACAGATCCTGGAGTTCGCCGGCAAGTGCCGGGGTGATAGGCTGGTAGGCTGTGGCGGGGGGACGCGTCAGGTAGAAGCGATGCAGCTTCAACAGTCGCTCAAGCTCGGTGATCGGATCGGCGTGATCATCGACGCGCAGATCGATATACCGATCCAGCACGCCGCCGTAGGAACCTTTCGCACGAGCGACATATAAGGCGGCGGATTGGCGACCGCGCCGGTCACCGCCAGCGGCTTGACCAGCGGCCAGGGCGGCAACACAACGCTCGGCCACTTCACCGGAGCTTTTTAAAAAGGTGGCCGCCATGGCCTCGGTGACTGCCGGGCCGGCCAGAATATTGCCTTGACAGCTAAAGCCCGCTCCCACAGTATGGCCGGCCCAGGCATGGCAACCGCTCCCCGTCCAAGCGGCAGCACGACCCTCACGATCAACCACGCCCAACTGGCGTTGGTCACGACCAGCATCGGCAGCCGTGAGCTGCGCGACGACCTCCGGGGCACTCTTGCCCTCGACTAGGAGCGCTAAGCCATCGGGGCCATAGCCGACATTGGCCAGCGCTTGGGTCGCAAGCACACCTGCACCAGCTTGAGCCCAGCTGACCACCGAGCCTACCGCCAAAAACTTGGATTGCACGGCAACTGCGAGGTCACCATTATGCGGGTCACGGGCGACGATTGAGAAGGTCGCAATATAGGGTACGTGCATGCGCCATATCCTTTTAGTGTTTATATCATAACATTGCTGTAGAATGCCCCGAAATGGTTGACAAGCCCCCCTCGATCCTCTACCATGCGTAGCCGCAATGAATAGAGGTTTTTAGGTGCGAATCCTCCTCACCGGGGCAGACGGTCAGGTGGGACAGGCTCTGGGATTGGTGCTTGCCGCGCGGCATACGCTCCTGTTGACTTCCCACACAAGCTTGGATATCAGTGATTACCGCTCGGTCGAAGAGGTGGTCCGTGCCCGGCCCGACTTGGTGATTCATCCGGCCGCTTTTACTCATGTCGATGGCTGTGCCCTCGATCCCGACAAAGCATATCGAGTCAATGGTTTGGGCACGCGCCATATGGCACTCGCCTGCCAACGGCTCGATATTCCCTTGGTGTACCTTAGTACCAACGAGGTTTTTGATGGTACGGCGACTACACCGTATCATGAGTGGGACCTGCCGCACCCGATCAACCCGTATGCGTCTTCGAAGTGGGCCGGCGAACAATTTGTGCAACAACTTTGTCAGAAATTTTATATTGTGCGGATCGCCTGGGTGTTCGGCGGCGCACACAACTTTGTGCAGACCGTGCTGCGGCTGGCTGACGAGCGGCCGATGCTAGCAGTAGTACAGGATGAGATTGGCAATCCTACCTATGCCCCCGACCTCGCGGCGGCGGTTGGGGCACTGATTCAAGAGCCCGCCTATGGGATCTACCATTTCGTGAATGAAGGCTATTGCTCACGTTTCGAGTTTGCGCATGAAATCCTGCGCTTGGCCGGTAAGGCAATCGACGTACAGCCAATCACCTTGGCGGAGTACAAGCGAGCGAGCACGCCGCCGCCATTTACGCCACTACGGAACTTTGTGGGCGCCATTGACCTGGGCATTACCTTGCGACCATGGCAGGAAGCGCTAGCCACTTATCTAATGACCTTAGCCGCTGTTCGCCGGGCATGATCGATATTTTGATCCCCAATTATAATGGCCGGCAGTTGCTTCCCACTTGCTTGGACGCACTGGCCCAGCAAACGCGTCAGGATTTCCGGATCACAGTGGTTGATGATGGATCGACCGACGGCTCTGTTGAATTCCTGAGGCAGGCCTATCCCCATGTGAACGTTCTCCCTTTCACCGAGAACCGTGGCCTCGTGGTGGCGGTCAACCGTGCCATCGCGCAGACGACGGCACCATTCGTGGTGTTGCTTAATAATGACACTGAGGCCGAGTCGGAGTGGTTGACAGCATTGATTGGAGCGCTGGAGCGCTGGCCGCAGTATGCCTTCGCCGCCTCCAAGCTGCGCCTGTTCGATGAGCGCAGTGCCTTGCATGCAGCCGGGGATACTTATACCGCGTGGGGCATTCCCGGTAATCGCGGGGTTTGGCAGGAAGATTGTGGTCAGTATGATGCTGTTAGCGAGGTCTTTGGTCCGTGTGCGGGCGCGGCGGCTTACCGGCGGGCAGCGCTCCAAGCACTGGCCGTCGATGGTCAGGTCCTAGACGAAGCATTATTTATGTATTGTGAAGATGTCGATCTGAATCTGCGTGCCCATCTGGCGGGGCTACGTACCGTCTTCGTGCCGAGTGCCGTAGTCTACCACCGGCTCAGCGCGACCGCTGGTGGAAGCTTGGCAAGCTATTACTGTGGCCGTAATTTCATAGCCGTCTGGGTCAAGAATATGCCGGCTCCAATCATCCGGCGTTATTGGCCACACTTTGTGCTGGCACAGCTGGGCATCGCAGTGGATGCCCTCCGGAATATACGAGGCGAGGCTGCACGGGCACGTCTACGAGGGCAGCTACGCGGCCTGCGTGATCTGCCTCAGTTTATGCGTAAACGGCGACGGACCTTGCAGCCAGAACTGCTCACAAGCAGCCTCCACTATGGGAGGCGTGGAGCGTGAAGCCAGTGCTATCCGTGGTCATCCCAGCGTATAACGAGTCACGGCGCTTGCCGCCTACACTCGCCGCGATCAGTGCCTACCTTGGGACGTTGCCTTATCCGACCGAACTCCTGGTCGTGGACGATGGCTCGACCGACGCGACCGCCGCAGTCGTTGATCACGTGATGCAACGGGAGGCAAATCTGCGGTTGATACGCAACGAACATCGCGGCAAGGGGTATGCGGTACGCACCGGTATGCTGGCAGCGGCTGGGCAGTATGTGTTGTTTTGTGATGCAGACCTAGCGACGCCGATCCAGGAGTGGGAAAAGCTCTATAAGTTGTTGCAGGCGGGGGCAGATGTGGCGATCGGGTCGCGGGAGGGGTTAGGCGCGCAACGTGTGGGTGAGCCCTGGTACCGGCACCTGATGGGACGGGTATTTAACCTAGTCGTGCGGACTGTAGTGCTGGGCGGAATTCAAGATACACAATGCGGCTTTAAGGCCTTCACCCAGGCTGCAGGTCAACGCTTGTTTGGGGCGCTCCAGTTATATGGTGCCGGTGCAGGCGTCGTCAAAGGGGCGGCGGTGACCGCCTTTGATGTCGAGGTACTGTTTCTGGCGCGGAAATGGGGCATGCGCGTGGCCGAGGCCCCAGTCCATTGGGAGTACGGGCAGGAGACCAAGATTAATCCGGTCCGCGACTCGATCCGTAACTTTGGCGATGTGCTGCGGGTACGCTGGAATGATCTCCGCGGGCGCTATGGTAGCGTGGAGCGTGCACCGCGTACGCCGTGAGTGATGAGCAATGAGGACGAGCGGCCTTTGGGCAGGATGAGTGACGAGAGCTTTAGCCGCCATAGAGGGCACGATACATACCCCAGTTGCCGTAGACTAGCTTGACGTAATCCCGAGACTCGCGGTAATCGATCAGCTCGGTAAATAAGTCGTGGTCGCTCGTTTGTTCCAACCAGCGCTGGGCGTTGCCCGGACCGCCATTATAGGCGGCGGCAGCAGCCTGGACGTTGCCAGCGAAGGCCCGTAGCTGGTTGCCCAGGTAGTAGGCCCCAAAATGGATCGCCAGCGCTGGTAGGTGTAGCTGATCGCTTTGGAAGTCGGATACCCCTAGGTTTTGCGCAATCCCTGCGGCGGTGGAGGGCATGACCTGAGCTAACCCCAGTGCGCCGACCCAGGAGGTCGCATCGGGATTGAACAGACTTTCCTGGCGCAAGAGACCATAGAGCAGCCGGGGATCGAGCGAGGATTGGAGCGCATATTGTTGGACGACGCGTGCATAGGGGGTGGGATAGATCAGCCGTAGAAGGCCGGCAGGCGTGGCAGTGGTGATGCGTTGGACGGGACTTAAGGCGACGATACGTTCGGCGAACTTCAGGGCCGGATATGCATAGCCCTCACGGTTTGCCAGGAGGGCCAGTTGCCAGAGATGGACCGGCTCGTCATTCCAGGCTTCCCCGGCGGCAAACCATTCAGCACTGGCTTCGTCGTGTAGATCCACAGCGGCAAGGGCGCGAGCGCGTTGGACGACGGGTGCCTGGACCAGATCGGGCAGCCAGCCCCCATTCACCGCCGGGACCGAGGTCGTAAGCCAACTTTGAAGCCACTGCTCAACTGCCCGGCGTTCCTCGGCTGTCGCTACCGTCCCGAGTGCTAAGCTCCCGCCTCCGTCTTGTTTGAGCAGCTCACGGGCGCGGGCACCGTAGTATGAAGCAGGTGCAGCCGCATTCGCTGCCACTAAGGCTTGGCGTGTCGTTTGGGCTTGGTTATGCTCAAGCAGTGTGGCACCGGCCCAGAAGTAGCCTTCGGCACTCGCTTCGCCCTCAGCACCCGTGGCTAGCAGTTGCCAATCGATAACGGCTGCGTCGTAGTCGCCATGCTGGTAGCGAAATAGTGCGGCCTCCGGTAACGCCGTATGCGCTTGTTCGCTCTTGGGATAGGTGTGGCCGAGCTGTTCGGCGCTGGCGATGCTGGCATTCTGGTCGTCGCTTTGTTGGAGCTGGACGACCCGCCACAATGCTTCAGGTGCCAGCTGATCGGCGGGATGGGTCGCAGCAAAGCGCCGGTAGCCGTCGATGGCCCACGCGTGATTGCCACTTTGTCCGGCCGTTTGAACGTAATCAAGCTCAGCCTGGAGTGTGGCGGGACTTGGTGGCTGGGCCTGGGCTAGCGTCCCAAGTGCCTGGAGCGCACCGGCGAAGTCACCTTGACCACGAAGGTCCAGAGCACGCAAGCGTTGGGCTTCGAAGCGGTCTTGGGGGGTGAGTTGGCCCTGAAGCGCGGCGTCGAACAAAGGGATGGCTGCTGCCCAGCGGTCGTGCCAGTGTAGGATGCGGGCAGCCATGTAGGGAGCCAAGCCGCCCCCTGCCAGGGCTTGGGCGGCATCGGCGGCTTGGGGCTCAAGGGGCAACTCGTTGACCAGTTGAAGCAGCCAGCGTTGCCGTTGCTCACCGCTGGCTGCTTGGGCGGCACGCCATAACAGCTGCGCACGATACTCTGGTTTGCTGGCAACCATGATCAGGTCGTTATAGCGTGCAAGGAGATGCCCGGTGTCGTTGGCAGCGGCGTACAAGCTGATCAGCTGCTCAAGCGCAGCAGCCTGCTGTGAGCGCGTAAGGGACAGTTTTGCTGCCGCTTCGAGGGTCGCGATTTGACCGATCTTATCCCCGGCAGCTGCCTGTTGCGCTGCCGCTCGTAGCATCGCATAGGGCTCTAGGAGTGTGTGGAGATCACGATAGCGCGCATAGGTCATGATCGCCGCTTGGTAGTCGCCCACATCTTCTTGGGCACGCCCCAACAAGAAGAGTGCCTGCGTATACCACAGATCATGCTGTGGGGATTGTGCCACAAACGCTTCGAGAGTTGCTACAGCACCGGGTGCATGCTGTAAAAAGGCGGCTTCGGCCAGATGGAAGGCAATCTCACGCTGGCGGGGTGGGTCAGGATGCTGCTCCAGCACATGCAGCGTCGTCGCCATCGGAGCGTATTCGCCGGCCAGTCGTTGATCGAGGGCTAGGGCGAATAGCTGATCGTTGGGCGCGGGGGTACCGACCGGTTGCGCGGCGGGCGGTGTGGGATTGGTCAAGCCGGCGAGTGCTTGGCCCGCTTCATTAGCAGCCTGCCGCTGTGGAGCGGCACAAGCGACGATCACGCCAAGTACTAACAATAGATATAACCTACGCAACTGGCCGGTTCCTCCCACATGTTGTCCATACCGGTTCTTATGCTATTCTACCAAATGGAAGCGTACGAACTGCGTACCAGTAGGGAAAAGCCGCATGCAAACCGACCCAGGCTATCAAGCTGCGCTTGATTATTTGTATAGCTTCATTAACTACGAAGCGAAAATGCCGCCGAGCCCCGAGCATGCGCGCTTTAATTTGGCTCGTATGGCCGGGCTGCTAGCAGCTCTGGGGCAACCGCACGAGCACTGGCCAAGCATCGTGGTCGCAGGTACCAAAGGCAAAGGATCGACGGCGGCAATGATCGAAGCAATGTTGTGCGCAGGTGGCTATCGCACAGGCTTTTATACGTCGCCTCATCTCCATTCTTGGCGTGAGCGCGTGCAGGTCAACCGGCAGCTGATCACACAGAGTGACGTGGTACGGCTGATGAAGCGGCTTGAGCAGCAGGTCGTTGTGCTGCCCGCTGAGTTGGGCCCGCCAACGATGTTCGAATTGGCGACTGCGCTCGCTTTTGTGTATTTCGCCGAGCAGCAGATCGATGTGGCGGTGCTGGAAATTGGCCTGGGCGGTCGTTATGACACGGTCAACGTGGTGACGCCCAAGGTAGCGGTGATCACACCGATTTCCTTTGATCATATGGCGGTGCTGGGCAATACCCTGACCAAGATTGCCGGTGCCAAAGCGGGTATTATCAAGCCAGGCGTGCCGGTCGTTAGCGCGGTGCAGCCGTTGGAAGCGGCGGCGGTGATTCGCGCAGAGGCGGCGGCACAAGCTGCTCCACTTTGGATTGCTGAGGCTGAAGGACTGCGTGGTCCAGCTAGCAGTACCCCATATCAAGTACAGCCCGCTGCTGAGCTTGTGGCTCTGCGAGGCGCACACCAGGTTGAGAATGCGCGGTTGGCGCTGGGTGTTATCCAGTTGCTTAGGGGTGCGGGGCTGCAGGTTGAGCCGGTAGCGATGGAGCAGGGCTTACGCACGGTACGTTGGCCCGGACGGGGTGAGATTTTGGCCCAGCACCCAACGATCCTGGTCGATGGTGCGATGAATCGTGCATCTGCGGAGCGGCTCCGTGAGGCCTGGCGGGCGATCCCACATCAGCGGCTGATCCTGGTGTTTGGGGCCTTGGCCGACAAAGATATCGAGGGTATGGCCGAGGTGCTGGTGCCAGAGGCAGCCATCGTCATCGTAACCCGCTCACGCCATCCCCGCTCGGCCAGCGAAACACAAGTTGCCAGCGCAGTCGCACCGTACCTGCACGGAGCATCTTATCAAACTGCGGATGTGTCACCCGCGCTGGAGCTTGCCCGCCAGTTCGCCGCACCCGATGATCTGATCTGCGTTACAGGCTCATTGTTTGTCGCTGCCGCAGCACGCGAAGCGCTTGGCTGTAGTGAAGAACGCGATTAAAGCACTGGTATAATCGCCCACAATGAATGCTACCACCACGCCCACCCGCCGCCTCAGGTCGCTCCTGATCGGGTCCATGCTCGCGGTCCTGCTGCTGCTGGCGCTCACGGCGAGTGTGGGGACGTTTGCCGCACAACGTCCGCTGGCTTATCAAGTGGTGATCGGGCGTGAGGAAGGCTGGCATAGCGATCTACCGCTGATTCAAGATTGGAATACGGCGGAGGTGACGGACGCTGGGCTGGCGTACCGCTGGTCGGGCCGAGATTCAAGCATCCAGTTACCGGGGGCTGGGTCACGCCCGGTTGTGATGACGATCGGCGTACTGCCAGCCTCGATTAATCCGCAGCGCGCAAATGGACACTTGGCCCTTGAAATGGCCGGTGGAGTAGCGACACTGCCGATTCCTACGGCGCGCCGGATGGTGATAATGCTGCTGCCCCATGTACCGGACGGAAACGTGAGGGTCGGCATTGATGCGCCGCTGTTTACACCGCCCAACGATCCGCGCGTACTCGGCGTTCCGTTTACGTCGCTCCATCTTGCGAGTATTGGTCAGGGATATACACGTCTGCCAAGTGCCCTATGGTGGCCATTGCTGTTCGTTCCGTTGGTTTGGTTGCTGTTAAGAGGTATGCTGATCCGGAGTCGTCCGGCCTTGGCCGCATGCGTAGCACTCATGCTCGTTTGTGGAGCACTACAAGCAGACGACCCGCCCCGCTTTGCCTTGCTGGGTGGCCCATTGATTAGCAGCTTGGTATGGGGTCTGGTCCTGGGAGCTGTGCTTGACGTGCTTTTACGTCGCTTCTTGCCCAGGCTGGGCGTCCATGTTTCGGCCCAAACGCGGCGGGGCGTGATACTGATTTTTGTGGCGCTGTGGAGCTTGCGTTACGCCGCGCGACTGTATCCGGAAGCTATGGTCGGTGACCTTGGCTTTCATGCCAACCGTACGACTGAAGTCAGCCATGGGCTGTTGTTTATTGTGTCGCGTCATCGCGGCATTGATTTTCCTTATCCTTCCGGTTTGTATGCGATGATGTTGCCGGTGACACTGGTGATGGGTTCGATAACGGGGCTGATTGAGTGGATGGACGCTTGGTGGGGAGCGCTCGGTGTCTTGCCGCTCGCTTACCTAGGCTATTATGTCGGCAGGCACCTAGCGGCTGGGGATCAGCAGCGGGCCGAACGTATGGCGCTGTTATGTGCCGGAGCCTATGCCGCGCTCGCACCGGCAATGATGGCTTTGTTCTGGTCATTTTTGCCCCATATTTTTGCGCAGGAGATGGCATCACTGCTGATTGCAGGGCTGGTCGGCGCATGGTACTGGCTGGAGCGCGGACGAGTGCTCGTGCTCATGTTTACCGGCTTGGCCTTGATCTTTTTTGGGCATATCGGACTCTACATTAATATATCGCTGCTAGTGGGGCTGGTGGTCGTGTGGCGCTGGTTCCTATGCCGGGAGGCGACCGAGCGCCGGAACCTGCGAGCTCTGGTCATCGCTTTTGTGCTGGCGCAGGTACTGGTGCTCACACTATTTTATAGTAGCTATTGGGCGTTGGTTAGCGATAAGTTGCAGGCGTTTGCAGCAGGTGGCATGAGTGCAGTGCAAGAAAATCGGGTACCAACCCGGCGCATTGATCTGCTCCGTACACTGTGGTCGGCCGGGGTTGGTGCTCATTATGCCTGGATCGGCTTGCCGCTGGGGCTCCTAGGGGGGGTGTTGTTGTGGCGGCGGCTGCCTCGTAATGTTGTCACGACCCTGTGGTGGAGTACGCTGCTGGTTGCGATCGTGCAGGCGCTGATTCCATTTTTGACTCGGTCGACCATTAGCACCCGCTGGCTGTCTTTTAGTGCCTGGATCGTTGCAGTTGGTTTGGCAGTCGTAGCCGATTGGCTCTGGCGCCGGGGGCGGCTCGGCTCGTTGACGGCCCTGCTGATTTACGGCTGGATCGCGGGCAGTACGCTGTGGATGTGGGTGGAAGCCGGTGGGTTTCGCATCCGACCGCCCGAGCCATTCTAAGCACCGTACCAAGTATGCAGAAGATGCAGCTGCGGACCGCGTAGCAACGAATTAAAAATCCTCCCCGGCTATGACGGCCGGGGAGGACTAGGGCCGGAAAGGGTCTTACTACTGAAGAGTGACCCCGGTCTTGATAGAGCCATCGGCTAAGCCCTTCTTAACCGCGTCGAGTTTCCCGGTGATATCGCTGGTCATCACTGCCGTGGCCTTGTGTGCGGGGGCGTAATCGATGCCACCATTGGCTGCCGTGCCAACTGCGTTGCCGCCTTTGAACTGGCCCATTGTGGCATCTTTGATGACCTGATAGACGGCATTATCAACCCGCTTCAGCGCGCTCGTGATCAGTTTATCCGAGCCGGCTGTCGCGCCATTCTTGAAAGTCGTGAGATACTCGTCTTGGTCAACACCAATTACGTTCACGCCCTGGGCAGCAGCAGCCTGGATACCGCCTGAGCCGGTTTGGCCACCAGCACCAAAGATGACATCGGCGCCATCTGAGATCATGGACTTGGCCGACTCAGCCCCCTTGGCGGCATCGGTAAATGAGTCGATATAGACCGACTTGACTACGATGTCGGCTTTGATCGATTTTGCGCCGGCCTCATAGCCCATCACATACTTCTGTACCGGCGGAATTTGCTTGCCACCCACGACGCCGATCTTGCCAGTCTTGCTGGTGAGCGCTGCGGCAACACCGGCGAGGTAGCCAGCTTGATCTTCCTGGAAAACCAGGCCTTTAAGATTGAGCGTGCTTGTATCGGCGGCGGAGTCCACGATCGCGAACATCGTATTGGGATACTTGGTGGCGGAGGCCTTGATCGCATCGCCCATCAAGAAGCCAACGCCGATGATCAGGTCGTACTTCTGGTCAGCGAAGGTAGCCATGTTCTTTTCGTAGTCGCTCTGCTGAGCAGTTTCGACATAGTTGACCTCGACGCCCAGATCCTTTTCGGCCCGCTTCATACCTTCATAAGCGAATTGATTGAAGGTACCGTCGTTAACCTTGCCCGTGTCCGTCACGAGGCCGACCCGAATCTTTTTGCCGCCCGTGGTGCCGGTGGTGGTCATGGCCGCCGTGGAAGTCATCGTCCCGTCACTGGTGGCGGTCATTACTTCGCCGCCGCTTGTGGCAGATGCTGCCATGGTCGCATCACTGGTAGTGGTGGCCATCATGGTTGCAGCCGAGCCTACGCCTGCGGTGGTTGTGTCACTGGCGGTAGTAGCGGCCATGGTCATAGCTGACATCGCCGTCGTTGTGTCACTGGCGGTGGTAGCGGCCATGGTCGCAGCCGACATCGCCGTTGTTGTGTCACTGGCGGTGGTAGCAGCCATGGTCGCCACAATGGTCGAAGCGGGAGCCGTGGTGGCACCGGTTGACGTACTGCTGGTGGTCGTCGTACCAGTACCACCGCACGCCGCTAACACAATGATCGCCAGGATCAAGGTGAGTAGTTTGCGCATCTGCGCCTCCAATATGGAAATCTGTAGGGATAGAACAACTCCATCCAGGTGCCGATTATACCATTAGAACATGTGAGGGATGAATGCGCTTCATCCCTCATCTCGCATCGGTACCAGCCAGGTGATGGTGTTAGCTGCGCTGTTCCGTCGCTACGTAGTGCTTGTCAAGGGGTCCAGTGTAGACTGACTCGGGT
>JACDGP010000110.1 GCA_013821605.1 Herpetosiphonaceae bacterium | reverse complement strand
GGACTATTGGTGGCACGCTTGGCAAGGGCCTTGCGAAGCTCCCAGCGCGCTAAGCAACGATTGACCAATCGCTCACAGCTAACAGACCAGCACCGACTTTAGATGATGGCGCGCACCATACCAGGAAGTGGTAGCAATCCAGGTACTGCTCGCCTACTTGACCGCCTTGCTATGGTATATAATAAACCGCGATCAGCGCTGGTAGCTAGGCGATTCAATGATGATTTCCCCCCGCAACGCGAACCCTGTTCCATTTTATACGACGGCGCGTGGGCGCTGGCTTCTGGTCGGAGGTAGCATCGTGTTGATCACGCTCATGAGCTGGATTATCCATGAGCAAGCAGCAATCGAACTATTATATCTGTTCCCGATCCTGCTGGCTGCCGTCGCCGCCGAGTGGCAGGGCGGTGTCGCGATTGCAGCCGTTGTAACCGTGCTCAACCTGCTGCTCGATGCACCAATTACCATGCAGAAGATGCTTAGGAACGGTTTTTTCGAAATCGTTATTTTCTGGGGCATTGGCTTGTTCTGTGGCCTGCTTGTCAGCGAAAGGAATCGCTATCTGGTCGCTGCGCATACCGATCAGCTCACCGGCTTGGGCAACCGGACACTATGGGAACGGACGCTGGCGCACGAGTTGGAACGAACGAAACGTTTCGGGCAACCCTTCAGTATCGCGCTCTGCGATCTCGATCATTTCAAGCAAGTCAACGACCGGTACGGCCATGGGGTCGGCGATCAGGTCCTGAAGCTCTGGACGGAAACCTTGCGGCGGGAAGCACGCACGATTGACATCGTTTGTCGCATCGGTGGTGAGGAGATTGCGATCTTGCTACCCAACGCCGACGGCTACAATGCTAGCGCCGCTTGCGTGCGTTGGTGCAAAGCGGTGGCAACGAGCAAAACCCCGGGCGGGTCGATCACGATGAGTGTCGGTGTCGCGAGTTACGATCCTTCGATGTCGCTACCTGAATTGATGGGCCAGGCCGATATGGCCTTGTATGCAGCGAAGGAAGGCGGCCGCAATCAGGTCGTCTTGACCACCGACGGCATGCAGTTAGTATGTTAAGTAGGGCGGAGACTGACCGGGGAAGGATGCAACAGCGCTGGCATGGAGGAAAACAGGAAGCAGGGCCGAAGCCCTTGGTCGGCAGAGCTTGAGCTTGAATTGGAAGGTATCGCTCAGGGCGGCGCTGGTGTAGGCCACTACCTCGGACGCACCGTTTTCGCAGAAGGTGGGCTGCCCGGAGAGCGGGTACGCGTACAACTTTACGACCGGCAGCGGGCCTTCGCACGTGGTCGCGTGGTCGAGCTATTACGGACAGTCCCCGCACGTATCACTTCACCCTGCCCCTTCGAAAGTCGTTGCGGTGCCGGCGATTGGCGGTGGGTTGACCGCGCTGAACAACTACGCTGGAAGCAGACGATCCTGCATGATCAGCTCACACATCTGGGAGGTCTCGCTCTCGGGGAGCTCGTCATAGGTGCGACCGCCGATCCTGGTGATGGCTGGGGCTATCGCACGACTGCCGAGCTTCACTGGGCTCCCGGACGCGGCCATGACGACCCGCAAGCGCCCGCACTGGGCTACTTCGTCCCGGGTGGACGCGAGGTCGCCGATATCCCGGCTTGCTGTTTGCATCACCCACTCTTAAATCTGGCATTGGCTGGACTCCGTCCGTTGCTGAGCGCTGAGCTCCCGTTGCGAGGTGTCACGGTACGCTGCGCACCAGAAACGGGCGAGCTTATGGGGGTGCTTGACCTACAGGGAGCACCCGGTGCGGAGGTTATGGCACTGGCTCAGAAGTGGCAAGCGGCAGTGCCGGCGTTGGTCGGGGTGGTTGCCACGGTGCGAGGCACTGAACACACCCTGACGGGCCGCAGTTGGCTGTGGCACATGCTCGATGGAGTGCGTTTGCGCATGAGCGCACCTTCTTTTTTTCAGGTCAACGCCCATGTCACACCCTTACTGATCGAACGAGTGCGTAGCTTGCTCCTACCGGCCCCGCATGAACGCCTGCTTGATCTTTTTTGCGGCGTGGGAACCTTTGCGCTGCCACTAGCCCGGCAGTGGCAGGAGGTGGTAGGCATCGAGAGCTTCGCACCGGCGATTGCCGATGCGCGGGCTAGTGCCCAAGCGAACGGTTTGAACAATACCCGCTGGCACGTTGGAACCGCCGAACAGGTCGTTCCCCGGCTGCACGAACACTATGACGGCGTGGTGCTTGACCCACCACGCCGCGGTTGCGAACCGGCGATGCTCGACGCACTGTTAGCCCTCCGTCCGTCCCGTATCGTGTATGTGGCCTGTCATCCCGGCACACTGGCGCGTGATTGTAAACAGCTGGTCGCGGGCGGCTACCAGCTGAGCCATGCAGAAGTGATCGATCTGTTTCCCCAAACGCATCATGTCGAGAGTATCGTGCGGCTCCACTTATGATGCTTTAGCCCTTCGTGCGTGTGCCACGCAGCAGATAGAGGCCAAAGCCGACCAGCAGCAGCGGCAGTCCAATATCTCCTAGGTTGACATGCAGCAGCTGGCCGAGGTTGCTCAAAAGCACGACCGCTCCGATGCCGAGCAGCACCAGCGCCAGATTACGATGACGCTGCGCCGGATTAGGAACCGGCGTGTGCAGCGGCAGCGCGGGTGGTGCGGGTCGCAGTGGGAGCGGCTGGCCGGTTTGTGGGTCGAAGCGCGCGTCCGGCGGCAAGGCGACCGGCTCGTCGGGCATCACCAGCCAAAGAATTGGATAAAGCACGAGTGCAATGCCATTCGTAAAGGCAAGTACCACAAAGACCAGGCGCACAATCACCGGGTCGATCCCAAAATATAAGCCCAGGCCACCACACACGCCGCCAATCATGCGTTCGAGGCGGGGGCGGGTTAACCGTGTCATCATCCTTGATCCTCGTTTCTCATAGCTGGGGATACTACGCCCAAATGGGGGAGATTGTTGCGATGTGGTAAAAAAATGAGCACTTGCATATTATGCTATGATCAGAGCAGCCGAATCAGCACAAAGGAGTTCTTGATGTGGTCGCGTAATAAGCCACCCGACAATGAGCCGAGCGGGCCACAAGACGATCCGCTCAATCAGTTCACCGCGCCCACGGTGCGGCAAAAGATCGACCGGGACGCGACGCAACCGCTTAATCCACAAAGCGTCCCTCCTAATGAAGGTGGTGATTTTAGTAATCGTCGCCAGGACCGGCTTGAGCGCCAGACCAGCCCGCTTGGTGGCGGCAGCCGTGTGTATCCCACGAATGTGAGGACGTTTGTGCAAAATGTGAACAACCGGCAGCTCTTTATCATTGGCGGGGTGATTTTACTGCTGCTGGTCGGCTTGCTAGTCCTGCGGAACATTGGAAAATCTGCCACCAAAACCAAGGCCGCGACACCAACGCCAGCTTTGGGCCTCCAAGCCCCGCAAGTTACCCCGGCCGCGCAAGTGGATACGACCTCGGTGGCGGGAACCGGCTTTACAACCCTACCCGCACTAGGAGATGCTACAAGCGCTCCTTCGGTAGGGGGAGTTCCCGGCAAAACCTTTGTGGTTTTCAATACGGCGAACCTGGGACTGAAGGTCCATGATAAACCCACGGTGAGCGCGTCCACGATCGCCACGTTTCCTGATGGTACGAAGGTTACTGTGACCGGCGATAGCGAGCAACAGGCCGATGGCCACAGTTGGGTCAAAGTCAAAGGGCCACAAGGGGAAGGCTGGGTCGCCAAGGATTTTCTCCAACCCGGCCAGTAAACGCTACACGGGGCGAGATTGTGGGGACGACCTGGGGTCGTCCCCCTTTTGTTGGTATCATTATGCTCGAGAATAGATCGAGACTTAAATCACGACAGGATTATCTTCTTTATGGAACAAACGATTGATTTGCCGGCCGGTGATTGGACGGCGACCGCCCGCCAAGCACTTGGACTGGCCTATGAGCAGGCGGCGGCACTGCACGCGAGTGCGGTCAGCCCCGAACATCTGCTGCTGGGTATGCTCGGAACCCGAGGCAGTGAGGCCGTCACAACGCTCACTGCGCTGCATGTCGATCCACACCAGGTTGCTCAGAATGTGGCCGCACAGCTGCCGTCTGGTGTGGCCGTGCCAGGCACGACCCCGCCGTTGAGCGATGATAGCAAAGCCGTACTGCGCTATGCGGTCAAAGAAGCCAGCAATCTGGGACAGTATCCCGTGAGCGCCGTTCATATGCTGCTCGCGCTGCTGTACGACGGACATGGCCCGGCCAATGCGGCACTGACCGGCGCAGGGCTGTCACTCTATGAGCTACGGCAACAACTGCTCCAGCACCCGCCGCAGAAGGTCGCGCGACCGGGAGCCGTTGGTGTGACACCCTTAAGGCCAAGCTTGGCCTTTCTGGGCCTCATCGCGATCATGGTTGGCACAGGCGTCCTCCTGTTTCGCAGCCCACAAGTGGCCCTGGTGCGCTGGCTGACTATCGCGTTTGTGCTCAGCGGCTGGATCACTTCGGTCTGCGTGCATGAGTTCGGCCACGCCATCACTGCATATCTTGGCGGCGACCGGTCGGTGCGCGATAAGGGCTATCTGACGCTCAATCCGCTCAAGTATACTCATCCGGTGCTCAGCATCGTGATGCCGGTCGTCTTCCTGCTGCTGGGGGGCATTGGTTTACCCGGTGGAGCGGTGTATATTAACCGTGCCGCCCTGCGGAGTAGCCGTTGGGAAATACTGGTATCGGCGGCGGGACCGCTGGGCACGGCGCTGTGCGGCCTGCTGGCGGCGCTACCGTTTGTGTTGTTGCAGAGCGGGTGGATCACCACCGGCAACATTCATTTTTGGGCAGCATTGGCCTTTTTAGCCTTCTTAGAGGTGACGGCGCTGTTCTTTAATCTGATTCCGATCCCGCCGCTCGACGGCTTCGGCATTATCGAGCACTGGTTGCCCGCCGGGATCCGTAACGGTGCTCGGCAATATAGCAACTTCCTCTTTCTCGGGCTGTTCTTTATGCTGTGGCAAGGTGGACCGGTGACACAGGCTTTCTGGAATGATATCTTCCGGGTGACGACGTTCTTGCATATTCCGGGGCAGTTTGTCTTCGCTGTCCAGCAGATGTTCAGCTTGTTGCGGGGGTAGCACCAATCGTCTGCAGCCAGTAGCCTTCGTGCACTGTTTGCTTTATACTAGCCCCACGGGGCACGTTGAGCGCCCCAGCTAGAGCGGAGGCTACTGATGGGAATTGGGGGCTTAATCATCTGGTTGATCTTTGGTGGGTTGATAGGCTGGCTTGCAAGCATCATTATGCATGACCGGGAAAGCCTGCTGATGAACATCATCGTCGGCATTGTTGGCTCCTTAATCGGCGGCTTCTTGTTTGGCGTGGTACGAGGCGGCGGGACCCGGCTGTTGGCTTTTCGCCCAATCGGCTTTGTTGTATCACTGATTGGCGCGATGATCTTGCTGGGCATTATTAACTTGTTCCGTCGTGGACGGGTACGCTAACCAGCACGGTAACGAGGAAACTCCTCAAGACTCGGCCAAATTATGGCACAGTCTTTGCCGTAACTTCATGTCAGAAGGGGTACGTAAGACCCTCGTATGCTAAGGAGGCAAGCGTCATGGGCATCATCGCATGGTTGATCTTTGGCGGGTTGGCCGGTTGGATTGCAAGTATTATCATGGGAACGAATGCGCAACAGGGCCTGCTGATGAACATTATTGTCGGCATCATCGGTGCCTTCATCGGTGGCTTCCTAGCGAATGCGCTTGGGCTACGCAATAGTGCTGGCGGTTTTGGCTTCAATCTCGGCAGCTTTATCGTCGCAGTCATTGGTGCGGTCGTCTTGCTGGCGATCCTCAACTTCTTCCGCAGGGGAGCAGTACGCTGACCAGACGAGGTTTAGGAAGTTTATGCCGACCGTGCCGAGTGCTTGGCACGGTCTTTGCTTTGAATTAATGCCAGACGGGGCAATCTATATATCCCCATAATTCTAGGAGGTAAACGTCATGGGCATCATCGCATGGTTGATCTTTGGCGGGTTGGCCGGTTGGATCGCAAGCATCATTATGCACAATAACGAAGGCCTGCTGATGAACATCATCGTCGGCATCGTCGGTGCCTTCATCGGTGGTTTCTTGGCGAATGCGCTTGGGTTACGCAACAGTGCTGGCGGCTTCGGCTTCAACTTCGGCAGCTTTATCGTTGCCGTCGTTGGCGCGGTCATCCTGCTGGCGATCCTTAACTATTTCCAGCGTGGTCGAGCGCGTTAGCACCCGTCCAGCTTCAGCGACAGGACGCTCCTTCGGGGGCGTCCTTTGTTTTTTATGAGAGACCAGCGTCAGCCGCGTTTCAGTCCTGTATAGCACCAACATGCTACAATCCTCCGATAGAGCCTTTTGCTCCAGGTAGGGCATGACGACTTCGCATCTCCAAACACTTCATTGGATTACGCGCTCGCTCGCCGGCGATGAGCCGTTAGCTGAACGTTTGCACACGATGCTCGTGAAGCTGCGCGCTTCGCTGCCGTATGCTGAAGCACGAGTGATTGTGCTCCAAACACCAGCTTGGAGTTATTGCCTGCCGAACCAGCGTACGCCATCCTGGGCTGCTCACTGGACGGAAGAGATGCTGGCGGCGCGCGCCCCGGTGACGCGTAGTGCCGGACAACAGCAGCACTATCTGGGCTGGCCAATCTGTCAGGACGAGGAACTGCTGGGTGCGGTTGAACTATGGGTGGTGACGGAAGAGCTTGACCAAAGCTGTATCCCACTGCTCGATGCGCTGGTACCGCTGCTGGCGATGACAATCCAGGCAGAAGCAACGCGCGGTTTGTCCCAGACTACCTCACAGCTGGCGGCGCTCCAGGAATTGCAGGAGCAGCTTGACGCGCCCTGCTTGCTTGCGCCACTGGCACTCACGGTAACGGAGTGGGTGCAGACCCATTGCGCCGCACAGCAAGCCCTGTTACATGTGATACAAGACGGTAGGTCCAGTCTGCTGAGCTTCGTCGGGGCGGCCTATGATCAGGTAGATACCGTCGCTACGACCACAGTGCTGGCGCATTCAGCCATGCATCACAGCACGGCGCTCATGCACCGCAACGGTAACGGCTTGGAGTGCGCCTTGCCGTTGCGCGTGGGACGCGAAACGGTGGGAGCCCTAGTGGTGATCGGTCGTGGTCTGCGGCGCGAGTCTGGCGAGCTGTTGTATGCCGCTGCAACATTGATCGGTCCGGCCCTACGCCGTGCGGTCGTGTACCAACAGATGGCCGACAAGGAGCAGCAGTTGGCCCGCATTCTGAGCAACCTGCCCACCGGCCTAGCGCTCACGGATCGGGAAGGGCTGCTGCTACAAAGTAATCCGGCCTGGGCGCACCTGTGGGGCGTGCCCGAGACCACGATTCAGGGCGGCCAACTGGTGCCGTGGGATATGTTCGAGCCGCTCCTGCCCAGGCTACCGGACCCGATCGCCTTTGACCAATTCTTCCGGCATACCGAAGGTGCCGTGTGGGATGCGACCCTCCAGTTGCAAGAGCCTTACCAGTTGCTACGCATCCTGCGTATTCCGCTCCTCGACGCCCTTGGGCAACGGTCACTGACATTGTTTGTGTTGACCGATATTACGCGGGAGCGCGAAGCAGAGCGCGCCAAGACAGAGTTTGTGTCGGTTGTGTCGCACGAACTGCGCACGCCGCTGACGTCGATCCTAGGCTATACCGAGTTGTTGCGGGCGCGCGATTTTGCCCCGGCCGAGCGCTTCGAGCTCTTGGACACCGTGTGGCGGCAAGCAACCCATTTGTCGAGCCTGGTGGAAGATTTGCTTAACGTGTCGCGGATCGATGCGGGCCGGATTACCTTGAGCAGGTGGGTGTTGTCGCTACGCCAGCTCGTGACCGAGCTGATCGCGCAGATGAATAAGCAGCTTGACCATCGCCACCAGTTGTTGTTGGACATTCCGGCACAGTTGCCACCGGTGTATGCGGATCGCGATCGGGTGCGTCAGATTTTGAGCAATTTGCTGTCGAATGCCATCAAATACTCGCCCGATGGTGGTGAAATCGTTCTGCGGGCCGAAGTGCTGAGCACACCACCGCCGTCAGCACCAGCTCTACCACCCGAACCCGCCTTGCTCATCACGGTCCGCGATCCCGGGATCGGCATCGATCCTGCCGAGCAGCAGCGCATTTTCGAGCGCTTTTACCGGGTCGACAACTCGAATACGCGCCGGATTGGTGGCTCGGGGTTGGGGCTATCGATCACCAAAGCGTTGGTGGAACTGCATGGTGGACGGCTGTGGGTGAGTTCGGAGGCCGGCGAGGGCAGTACCTTTGCCTTTACCTTGCCACTGGCCAGTGATGTGGTTCACACCACCAACGGGTATCTCTGAGACCATATGCTGGCTCAGTAGAGGAGTATTCCGGCCAAGGCGGCGAGCAGGATGATGAGGATCACTGGCACGCGCCGCGTCAGTCCCAGCCCCAAGCTCACCAGCACGATCACAAGGCTGCGACCGTCCACCCCATTGTTGCGCAGCAGCCCGGCAATAACGACCAAAAAGATACCGGCGACGGCCAGGCTTAAACCATGCACGAAGCCTTGAACGGCAGGATGATCACCGATGCGGCGATACAGCCGGTCCACGGCCAGCACAGTCAGTGGCGGCAATGTGATGGCTACCAGCGCCATGAGTGAGCCGGGTAAGCCGTAGGTCAGATAACCCAGGCAGATCACCCACAGGCCGGTTGGCCCCGGGCTGATCTGGCCAATCGCCAGTGCTTCAGCAAATTGGCGGTCGGTGGCCCAGCCGAGTGCCAGCAGGTCCTGATGCAAAATAGGGAGGTTACCTGATCCACCGGTTGTGATCAGCGAGGCTCTGAGGAGCAGCCAGAAGTAGATCAATGGGTGGATCATGAACGACGCTCGGCGGGCACGGAGGAGCGCCGCCGGTACCACTGGAAGAGCGCGCTCACGGCTCCAGTGCCCGATAAGACGACGACGACGGGCGCATGGCCGAGCGCAACCAGGAGAGCGCTGCCAGCGAGCAGCAGCCAGCTTACCAGTAGACTGGAGCGGCCTTCACCACGGCTGGTGGTCAGCAGTGGTCGTACGAGTTGCAGAACGAGCAGCAGACTGATGCCAACCGTCGCAGGGACGATGCCACGCAGCGCCGCATGGACCACCGCCAGCCCTTGAATGCGACTATACAGGGCGGTCAGGATCACGGTAATGGTGACACTGGGCAGCAGTAGGCCGAGCAGGGTTAGGGCAACACCGAGCGGGCCCGCGATCCGCCAGCCGATCAAGATGGTTACACCCAGTAGGTTAATGCCGGGCGCGACCTGACAGATCGACCAGTCGCGCGTAAACTCCGCCTCTGTGATCCAGCCATGCCGCTCGACCACCGCTTGGCGTATCAGGTAGAGGGTTGCTGCACCACCACCGAAGGACTGTAGGCCCAATCCGAACCAGATCCGTAACAGCTGCCAAGCTGATGGTGGTGACACTAGTGCCCCTTGCGCGTTTCCCGCAAGACTGAGATTGCCAACAGGACGATCACGGCGAGTGGCATGAGCCACCACGCGTTGATTTGGCTGCGTACAAGCAGGCTCGTTATGATGAGCGCAAGCACAACGCCCACGGCAATGACCCAATCATCGCCGACAATGAAATCGTACCAGAAGAGCAGGAAGTTCTTGATAAAGGTCATGGTTTACCGTCCCATACCGGCTGCGCCGGCGGTTGTCAGAGTTTGGCGTTCACGCATGCGGCGCAGCATCGTGACGATGCCCAGTGATGCCAAGGTCAAAAAGACGAGAATGCCGAGGATGGAGAGGTCCGCGCCGGGCCAGGCGATACCGGTGCCTTCGACGCTCCAGAAGATACCAAAGGCGGACAGCATCAGGCCAACCGAAAATTTCAGCGTGTTTTCCGGCACGCGGCTGAGAGGCTGATGGACTAGGGCTCCGGCGATCACCACCGCAAGTAGAGCCAGGACGGCACCAAGACTGGCCAGTGGAATGCTGTGCTGGGAGGTGCCGAAGGTGAGCACAATAAAGGCGACTTCGAGGCCCTCCAGGAAAACGCCTTTGAAGGCCAGCGTGAAGGCATACCAATCCATACCGGCGCGCACCTCGGTGCCGGCTGTACGCGCTTGTTCGATTTGCTTGTTGTACAGTGCGGCCTCATCGCGCAAGGCCTTATAGCCACTGGCACGCAGGATGGCTTTGCGCAGCCAGCCCATACCAAAGATGAGTAAGACGGTGCCGACCACCAAGCGCAACGCGTCGATGGGCAGCAGCGATAGAGCTGGGCCGAAGATAATGATCAACGCCGCGAGGGCCAGGGTGGCGGCCCCAGCGGCGATCAAGGGCGAGCGCCAGCCGCGCGTCACCCCCACGGCGAGGACAACCGTAAGCGCTTCTACGCCCTCTACGGCGCACGCGAGAAAGGTCGATAATACGAGAATGACCGCACTGGTTGTCATATGCCCAGTCCCTCCTTAGCAGGATGTATCTGGAGCACATTATAGGGTGGATTAAACGAGTCTGCTTGTGCTATGTGGGGGCGAATCCACCCCTGTGGTCCATCCATTGCTTAGCCACAGAGGAAGATACAGGGCAAGGAGGCGGGATGAAGCCACGATTAACTCCGGATGGGCATTTGGATGCTGAGGATGTGCAGCGGATATCGGAGGGGATTGATACGACGTCGGGGCCGGGGCCGGTGCTTGATCAGGATGCGCCGGGTGCGATGCCGCTGTTTAATGAAAACGAACGGGCCGGGCGTGAGGTGACGAGCGTGATCGATCCGGCGGAGTTTGCCGAGTTGGGCGAGCGGAGCGGGGTTGAGTTGGATCATAATGCGCCGGTTGGCAATAGTGATGTGGGTCCGGCGGGGCGGGCGGCAAAGCTTCATCCAGACGACCCGGATTAGTTGGTCCGTGAGGCAGAGCAGAGGGGCGTTAGAGCACGGGGTGCTCGTCGTCGAAGGACCAGGTGGGGAGGGCTTCCATTTCGACTTCGATGCGGGGGCGGAGGGGGTCGATGCGCTTGACGAGGTGGATGTCGACGACGCGGCGATCGTCAACGCCGAGCGCACGACATATGACGTCCTGGGCGATCTTGAGGCCGCCATCGAGGTCGCGGCGCATGGGTGTTTCGAAGAAGAAGTCGATGAATAAGGCCAGGTAGCCGGTCTTGGCCACGGTCACGAACTGTTCGGGAAAGATATCGCTTAGGATGCGCTGGGCTTGCTTTGACCAGGCACGTGCTTCGCTGGAGAGCACGCGCCGGCCGTTGACGGTGACGTATTGATTATTGACCCCTGGTGGCAGGGGTAAGGTGAATTGAATACGCTCAGTCACTCAGTCCTCATTGGTTGGTCCTTTCTACTTGCGTTCGTAGTTGGGGGCTTCTTTGGTGATGGTGACGTCGTGTGGATGGCTTTCGATCAGGCCGGCGTTGGTGATGCGAATGAACTGGGCCTGTTCGCGGAGGGCTGCGATGTTGGGGGCGCCAACGTAGCCCATGCCGGCCCGGACGCCGCCGATGAGTTGGAAGATGAGGTCGGAGAGGGCGCCTTTGTCGGGGACCATGCCTTCGATGCCTTCGGCGACGAGTTTCTTGGCACCGGCCTCCTGGAAGTAGCGGTCGCCGCTGCCTTGTTTCATGGCGCTGATCGAGCCCATACCACGGTAGGATTTGAAGGTCCGGCCGTCATACAAAATCTTTTCGCCGGGCGATTCGTCTACGCCGGCCAGGAGCGAGCCGACCATGACGGTATGGCCACCACCGGCCAGGGCTTTAATGATGTCGCCGCTGTATTTGATGCCGCCATCGGCAATGATGGGTGTGCCGGAGCGTTCGGCGGCGCGGGCACAATCGCTGATCGCGGTGAGCTGGGGCACGCCCGTGCCGGCCACGACGCGGGTGGTGCAGATCGAGCCGGGGCCGATGCCGACCTTGACCGCGTCAACACCGCGCTCGATTAGCGCCATGGTCGCCTCGGCGGTCGCAACGTTACCGGCAATGATCTGGGTATCCGGGAAGCGTTCGCGCATGATGGTGACGGCTTGCAGCACGCCCTGAGAGTGGCCGTGCGCGGTATCGATGACCAGCACATCAACGCCGGCGTCCACCAGCAACTGAGCACGCTCAACGTTGCTCCTTGCGGCACCGACGGCAGCACCAACGCGGAGACGGCCCTGCTCGTCCTTGGCGGCATGGGGGTGCTCGATCTGTTTGGTGATGTCTTTGACGGTGATCAGGCCGGAGAGCTTGCCCTGACGGTCGACGACGAGCAGCTTTTCGATGCGGTGCTCGTGGAGCTTGGCTTTGGCTTCTTCGAGGGTGGTGCCTTCGGGCACGGTGATCAGCCCTTCGCGGGTCATGAGCGCGCTGATGGGGCGGGTAGGATCGGTTTCGAAGCGCAGATCACGGTTGGTGAGGATGCCGACCAGATCGCCGGCCGGAGTGGTGATGGGCACGCCCGAGATATGGTATTCGGACATGAGGTCCCAGGCCGCGCCGATGGGCTGGTCGGGGTGGAGGGTGATGGGGTCGGTGATCATGCCCGACTCGGAGCGCTTGACGCGGTGGACCATGGTAGCCTGGGCTTCGGCGCTCATGTTTTTGTGAATGATACCGATGCCGCCTTCGCGCGCCAGGGCAATCGCCAGGGCTTCTTCGGTGACGGTGTCCATGGCGGCGGCAACGATGGGGATCGGCAGGCTGATCTTGCGGGTCAGGATCGAGCTAACATCGACCTGGTTGGGCAGGACTTCGGAATAGCTCGGCACGAGCAGCACATCATCGAAGGTGAGGCCTTCGCGGGCGAATTTGGCGTTCCAATCAATCGGCATGTTCTTCCTCCAAACAAAAACCTGCTACCTATGTAGCAGGTTCGTAGCATGTGATCTCCATGGTGGCTAGGCACATGGCATTGCGCCGCACCCCAACCACCGGAAAACGTTTTAATTGAAACCCCATACAGCTACTCGGCAAAGGCCTCCAGGGCGGGGGTGCGTCCGAGCACCGGGCGGTCAACGGCGGCGGCGATGCGCTCGATCTGGCGCATGAGATCGGCGAAGCGTTCGGGCAGCAACGACTGGTGACCATCGCAGACGGCGACGGCCGGATCGGGATGGACCTCGACGATCAGGCCATCGGCTCCGGCGGCAATTGCGGCGCGGGCCATAGGAATGACGCGGTTGTAATGGCCAGTCGCATGGCTGGGGTCGATGATGATCGGCAGGTGGGAGAGCTCCTTGAGCACCGGAATGGCGCTGAGATCCAAGGTGAAGCGCGAGTGGTCGTCGAAGGTGCGGATGCCACGCTCGCACAGAATGACGTGAGGATTGCCCTCGGCCATGATGTATTCGGCGGAGAGCAGCAAGTCTTTGACGGTGGCTGCAAAGCCGCGCTTCAGCAGCACCGGTTTGTTGGTTTGGCCGACCTTTTTGAGGAGCGCGAAGTTTTGCATGTTGCGCGCGCCGATCTGCAAAATATCGGCGTACTCGGCGACCAACTCGACCGTCTCGGTATCCATGACCTCGGTGATGACGGGCGTGTCGAACTCATGGCGCACGGCCTGGAGGTAGCGCAGCCCTTCCTCGCCCAGTCCCTGGAAGCTATAGGGCGAGGTGCGCGGCTTATAGGCACCACCGCGAATGATCTGAGCGCCTTCGGCGACGACGGCTGCGGCCGACTCAAAGAGCTGGCTGCGCGATTCGATGGTGCAAGGCCCGGCCATGACGACAATCGCAGGGCCGCCGATTTCGACGCGACCGACTTTGACGATGGTATCGAAGGGACGAAAATCGCGTCCGACCAGCTTATAGGGCTTGGTGACGCGAATCAGCTCGGAGACGCCAGGCAGGACGGCCAGGCGACCGGTTTGGGCAATCGGGCCTTCGTTGCCGGTGATGCAAACGGCGGTACGGGTCGGGCCGGGCATCGGATGGGCTTGAAAACCCATGTCCCGGATTTCGATACATACGGCCTCGACCTGTTCGGGCGTGGCGTGTGCATCCATGACAATCAGCATAGGGACCTCGGGACGTATATGTGCAGGCGAACTGCGGGGCAGTGTACCATGCTTCACAATGTGCCGCAACGGAACCGCACGCCGGACTCCCTCACCCCCCGCCCCTCTCCCAGTGCGCAGGCGAGGGGAGGAAGGCACAGGCGAGGTTATTGTTCCCCTTGATCTGGGGGCGAAAATCGGTTTTTGGGTTTTTCGCTTTCCAATGCGGTAAAAGGCGATTCGGGAGCAATAAAAAGCAATGGCTGGTTTGTTGTTCCTAAGCTTGGACAGCGCGACGCGAAGCAATAAAAAAACAATGCAATAACAATGATTTAACAACAGGATCAATAGGAACAATGGTAAGGTGCGGGACAAACGACGGGTAAGAGCACAGAACGCAGAGCCTCGGTGCGCTTGCTCACGGGTAATAACAGGGATGTATTATAGCACGTCCGTGCGGATTATCCATGATGGGGAGATGACGGTTTGGTTACGGAAAGAGAAGGGGCGATTACAGACCCAGGTCTTGTGATAGCAGTCCTGGCGATTTAGCGCTCCTCTACCTCGCGCAGATAGTCGGTTGCCGCTGCATGTAGCTGTTCACTAGGCACCGGCTGATTAAGGATTGCCTCGACAAAGGTTGCGCTGTCACGAGCTGTAAGGGTGATGACCGCATGCTGGAGCAGTTCCTTTTGATCTGGGCTAATCAGTACTTCAAGACGTCCTCGTTTTGTGGTGATTTGATCTACGACCCGTGTTCGCCGAGACATATGCTATTCCTTTTGCCTTTTATGATTCCCCGAAGCATATATAGCAGTTTACCGTATAGATCAAGGTAGTGACGGAGTGCTTGACTGACAGCGACGTTAAGGCATACTAGATGCGAGACAATGCTCAGTATACAAACCACAAGGGTTAACTGTATGCCCACACTAGCTGCTGATACATCGCCGGAAATCGAAGCGCGCCAAATGGAGGCCATGCGCCAAATGCCAGCATGGCGTAAGCTCCAATTAGCTGGCGGAATGAATCGTATGGTGCGTACCCTCGCGTTGCGAGGCTTGAAACGACGTTATCCTGAAGCTTCTGATGCTGAACTCCACCGGTACTTCGCTGAGCAACGCCTTGGATCAAGCCTAGCTGAGCGGGTCTATGGGCCACTGCCTGGGCAGGGGCGCGACGATGCTGAACGAACCGGTTGAGATTACCCTCCTCGTTACGCCACAGCTTGAAGCCCTCAACATCCTGTATGTCATTGGAGGCTCGGTCGCTAGCATCATATGGGGTGAATACCGGAGTACCAACGATGCCGATGTTTTAGCTGCCATTCAAATGCAGCATGTCGAACCACTGGTGCAAGCCCTGGGAAATGAATTTTTTCTTCAAGCCGAGGATATGCGGGAGGCGATCCGTTTTGCGGCCCATCATCCAGGCGAAGCACGAACTCGACCTCGCTTTGCAGTTCTACATGTTCCGACCGCCTTCAAGATTGATATGTTTGTGTCTACGGATCGACCATTTGAGCAGGCTGAGCTGGCGCGCCGAATTCATGAGGTTGTGGTGAGCGAGCCGGAAGGGCGGGCATATATCGCAACGGCTGAGGATATGGTGCTGGCGAAGCTGGAATGGTATCAACTCGGCAACGAAGTGTCAGACAAGCAGTGGCGGGATATTTTGGCGATTATTAAGTTGCAGGGACCCATGCTTGATCGGGTTTATATGAGCGACTGGGCAACGAGGCTGGGCATCGAGAGCCTCCTCAGCCGAGCATTCGCAGGAGCGGGCAACCCATGACTAGACTGTAGTTAGACTCTCCTGCTACCGTGGAGGGAAACGACAGGCTTAGAAACATAGCCTATTATCAGATTCTGACATACGGTCTACGCTATTGTCAGAAAGTGGCGAATCTTGACAATGAGACAGAACAAGATATTCATTCCTTGGGACCACGCATCTCGAGAATAAGCTCGCTGAGGGGTTGGCCACCAGTGCGGTCAAGGATCGCCCGTGCTTCTTCCAACGTCAACGTCGACGCCGCCGCCAGTTGTTGCATCTCAGGCGTTGGTTCAGCCAGCAAGCCTGCGGCCCGTAGCGCAGCCGTTACACGGTCACGCTCAGTAGTTAGTGTGGGGACAGCTTGTTCTTCTACCACCAGCACAGCCCGATGTTCGCCAATTGCAAGGTCGGAACGCGGCGGGAGTTGAATACTTCCATTAGGTAACACAGTTATTGTCGTTTCGATGGTTTTCATCACGGTAGCCTTATTCTAAAATGATCGGCCCTTGTTGCGCTACTTGATAGAGCATACACTCGCGGAGCCGTACAAGCACCCCATCGACCTCGTCTACAAGTTTTACTACAATTTCAATGGTGTTACGGATCATGGTATGGAGACAAGTGTGTTGCAGCGACCTATCTAGCCTCCAGCTCGGCACGCAGCGCAACGATCCGTGACTCCAGGTCGTGGATGTACTCGTCCGGCAGATACTGGAGGCTTCGCTCGTTGAACGCTCGCGCCTCGTCGGCGATCAGGTCGAAGCTTAGTTCCAGAGAACGCAGTACGTCGGTCCAGAATCGCTTACGAAATGCCGGCGGGTGGCAGGGGCCGTCCTTGCTATTCTGGAAACGATCCGGGTCGATGATCAGCAGTTCGTCCTCCGCCAGCCCACGGCGTGTCGCCTCCGATTCCAGCACTTCGCGAAGGTGCCAGTTGTCGAACCAGTGCTCACCATAGTCGTTGTCGAGCATGAAGAGCCTACCAATCCAGACAACAGGGCTCCACTCGGTCAACCCCAATTGAGCAGCAATGCGCTTGTACGTGTCGCTCACAACAAAACAGTCCAGCTCGTCAAGGTAGCGGAAGATCGTAATGGTCTTCATAATGAACGGTACGCCTCTGCTTCGCCGATCCGCCTGATCCACTGTAGGCGACCGTCGGTAAATCGGGCTTTGTAGTATACCGTAACCGGTTGGATGGGCGTGGTCGTGCCCTCCCCAAAGTTGATGGCAAAGACGGCGTCGTCGGGAGCGTTGACCGTCGTGTAGAAGATAAGGTCGCCGTGGAAGTCGTCCAGCATGACGTCGCGGGCCGATTTTTCGCGCATTGAGCCGACGAAGCGCACAATGCCGCCCTGCTCCCACTCTGGGGTGCCATAGTATGGCATCTCTTCTTCGGGAGTCGCTTCCCAATCCACCTCGCGCAACATCAGCCGTCCATCGACCGTGATCGTATAGTCGCTCAGGCAGCACTCCAGACTCTTGGTCTGGAAGGTGCGCTCCTGGTATTCAGGGTCGGGTAGGGGCGCGAGCACACGTAGATTGTCGAACATACCCATACGGTTGCCTCCTGTATTGCAAGCGCCAAGTGGAACTTTGCCGCGTCGCCACTTTGTGCTCGCTCAGTCAGATAGTTTTCCGTTGTGAGCGCAGCAACCTTTTCGGCTAAGACCAAGGGATTGCCGGTATTTAAGCTATCTTTGGGGAGAATCGGTGGTAGGCTTACTAAGGGTTCGGCCAGCGGTCTTGCCGTCACGATAGACACCTTCGATGCTTGTCAGCATAGTTTCATCACGAGCTAGGCAAACTGCTGTTCCTGCGGGACGCGTATTACCGTTACCTGAACTCTGGAATATCGCTAGGCAGCCCGACTCGCATAAAGAATCGTGCGAATGCTTGCGAAAGATGTTCGCGGTACGGCGGCAATAGACGGAGCCGCCCATCCGTTTGCTGCGCTAGCTTTTGCAGCAAGCCAATTGGTACGCCGTACACGTTCCGGTAATCAACGATGACGAAATCCTGCTCGTGTCCCTGATAGATCGCAGCGATGCAATAAATGGTAGCCGATGTAGTTCCCCTGGCGCAGCTTGTTAAGTTCACCGGATTTCTTGAACTTTTCAGACGTGGCTTGAAACTCACTCAACAACCACACTGGTGCCACTTGGACCAGTTCGATTTTCCCGTTCACCAGGTCGCATGACTGGCTGAGTACAACCACGTCGTATTCATCAACTCTGGCTTGGATGGTCCCTGGGTGTACATCAGTTGTAGGGACGATAACCGGGCAGCTATCGAAGAAATCGCCTTGCTCGAGCGGCTCATCGCTTTCCACCCAACCATACCAGGGATACGCCCTCATAGCGTGATGTCTTCTTCCCCCTCGGCATCATCGACGAACCGTGGCGCAGCCCTACGTACCGACGTAATCTCCAATTCAACGTCATAGCGTCGTTTCGGCGGCATCGGAAACACGTCATCAAACTCCATCATGTCCAATGACTCTTCGACCGACACGTATTCATGGAGCACCTGTTGCGCAACAACGTGTGATCGCTGCAGAATAGTATCTACCAATCCATTCAATGTTCGACCCTCGGAGCTCCACAACTCTTGTCCAGGCATCCTCGGCAGTGCAATTGTCGGCATCATCGTATCAGCTCCCTTGTTCGATCTGTAATACACGCCTCAAAAACACTATTTCTCCGACCATGGAGTTGCTCAAACAACTCCCATAACGCCACCTCATCACTCGGCAAATGCTGTTCACGAAACAGATCAATATCTAGAATCACTGAGACAACATTAGGATGCAGTGGCGGTGCCATCCCTTCGTTCAGCCACAACATCGCATCAATATCCGGCAGCGGAATCTGCAACTGCATAAAATACGTGCTCAAACCCTGTGGCAGATCGCTCGACACCTCTGGGACGGTTCTGAGAAAATCATAAAAATCCACTTTCGGGCCAGGAAGATCTAGTCGGTTGATGGTTCGTACTGCGACGCGCATGATCGCCGTAGGATGCGTTATCTTCTGATACGCCTCCCACAGCCGTCGAGCCTCATCACGGAACGCTGCCCAGTGCTCATAGGGAGCTAGGCGGTTAAACGTAAAGCCATCAAGCCGGACCTGACAAATTTGCCGCCCATCCTCCGACACTAGTGCATAGCCGATATGCTCCTTGGTGGTTGTGCCCGTCAGTTCGGGAGCTACTGATACATGTGTTTGAAAGAACTCGATATTCGTACTCGTGGGATAGTCTGGCAAAACAGCGCGCGCCTCGGCCAATGTGTCTAGGGTCACATCTGCAGACAATTCGACCCGCACATCAATGATCGCTTCAGTTATAGGTGCCCGCGTATAATGCTTCTGCTCTGCCATCGTCTCTAAGAAAGCGTTTGAAAACCGATTTGTGTTGTAGTGCAGGATATTCACATTTTTATGCTGCATGCTTCATTCTACTATACGGTCTTTCTAGCTGGTCATTCGGTGATAGACTGTGAAGC
>JACDGP010000109.1 GCA_013821605.1 Herpetosiphonaceae bacterium | reverse complement strand
ATCACACGTCAGTTGGTAAGGTGCGCATCCAGCGAAACAAAAACGCGAGCGGACATCAAAAGGATGTTGCACGCGTCGACGTTTCGTTGTGATGACAGGGGTCAGATTTCCATCCGACCGTCCTGCGGTGAAAGGAATATTACTACACACACATGGCCTTGTCAAGCCCCTATACCAACCAATTTCTTCTTTCAAGCATTTTTTCAATTTTGGCCCATACGGTATCAGCCCCAACGTTGCGCATGCATTGGTCAGCACATGGACAGTTGACCGGCGCAGTACCATTTTCGAAGCAGGGACTGCTAGGAGTAGGAGACCAGGCAAAGGTGCCAATCGGAGAGTATGGTCCGTACATTTGTGGATCGCTGGGGCCGAATATAGCAATGGTCGGCGTCCCGACGGCGCAAGCCAGGTGCATCATCCCCGTATCATGGCCGAGGAAGAGATCGGCAGACTTGATGAGGCCACCAAGAACTGGCCAGTGCCATTGCTTAACCCAGACTGCTGCATCCATGTGCATCTGAGCGCTCACCGCATCAATCGCTGCTTGATCGCTGGATGCCCCAACCAGCACCACGATTGCGGCGTGCTCTTGGATAAGCCGGTCTGCGATGATTGCCCAGCGCTCAGGGAGCCAGCGTTTGCGGTGGAGCGTCATACCGGGGTTAGCACCGCCGCCGGGATGCAGGACCACAAATGGCCCGGCTGCTTTACCGGTAGATAGGGACGCTCGCAGCGTCGTGGCCTCGGCTTCGGCTTCGGCTGGAACATAGAAGTGGAGTTGGCGCGGTATCTGCATGACACCAACAGGATGCCCGAGCATGCTATACAGATCGGCCTCGTGGATCACAGATGTGACCACCGGCACCGGATGCGTATAGCCCCAGCCGCGCCCCGCACTATCCAAGCCGATGCGTACCGGAATACCGGCCAAGGCAACAAGGCCACTAAGGAGCGGAGAGCGGTCAGGGACAAAGACCATATCGAAGCGGCGCTGCCGGAGCGCACGCACCGAGGCCATGAGCGTGCCCAGCGTCCAGCGCTCGGGAATGGGCCAGATGGCATCAAGATCGCGGCTCGTTGCTACCATCGGGCGCGACCACTGGCCAACGCCATAGGTGAGATGGGCTCGGGGGTAGTGGTGTCGCAGCGCATGAACGAGCGGCGTCGTGAGGAGCACATCGCCCAAGCAACAAGGCTTGAGGATCAAAATACGCGCAGGAGAAGGCGGGATACAAGGCGGACGCGCCCGGAAGTGACCCAACAGTTGCGTCGAAACACTTACCAGCCAGCTTTTGAAGACGACACGCTTATTTATCACCAGGCGTCTTACCAATCGCAAACGTGAACTCACCCTCAGCGGCGACCTCACCATCAACCTGCGCAAGGCCTTTGCCTTTACCAATCGGACCGCGCAGCTTATCGAGGGACACCGACAGGCGCAACGTATCGCCCGGTTTTACCGGCCGGCGGAAACGAGCATTATCGATGCGCGCAAAGAAGACGAGCTTGCCCTGATAGGACGGCTGGTGCAGGATGGCAACTGCCCCCACTTGTGCAAGGGCCTCGATGATCAAGACACCCGGCATAATGGGTTGGCCTGGGAAATGGCCAACGAAAAAAGGTTCGTTGATCGTGACCTGCTTTAAGCCGACTGCGTGAGCGTTATCGATCTCAAGAATGCGATCAACGAGTAGGAACGGCGGACGGTGAGGAATGATCGCCATAATCTCTTCAGTTGTGAGCATGCGTACCTCTTTCGCGGGGATTATAGCAGTGCTTGGACGTGTGCTACACTCGGCACGACTATTGCACACCGAGGAGCGCGAGCAGCCGTATGCGGATTGCGATTAATGGCATGTTCTGGGCTGAGCCACATGTGGGCAGCGGCCAATACCTGCATAACCTGATACAGCAGTATGCAGTCATGGATAGTCACGATAAATTCGTGCTGGTGCTGCCGCGCTTTAAGACGGTACCGAAACCACGCCTGCGCGGTATTCAAAGTGTGATGATGCCGACACCCTTCGACCGAACGAACCATAACCTGGCCAAGGTCTGGTTCGAGCAGATCGCACTCCTGCAGGTCGCTCATAAAGTACGGGCCGAGGTCTTGCATGTACCCTATTTTGGACCGCCCTTGCGTGCAGGGCTGCCAACGGTCGTATCAGTCCTTGATCTGATCCCGGTGTTGCTACCAGAATATAGAGGGGGGCGGCTGGTTCGTAGCTATATGCGGCTGGCGGCAGCCGGCAGTAAGCGGGCGCAAATGGTCATTGCTATCTCCCAGCAGACCAAGCAGGATGTGATCAACCATCTGAGGATCCAGGCCGAACGGGTGGCAGTAACCTATCTTGCTGCCGGCCCGACGTATCACCCACAAGCACCCGAGGCCGTCTTGGCGGTACGTGACCGTTTTCGCATACCAGGACCGTATATCTACTATATAGGTGGCTTCGACGTACGTAAGAACGTTGCGCTCTTGATCCGAGCCTTTGCAGCACTACTCCAGAGTCGTCCCCAGTCAATCCAATTAGTATTGGCCGGGCGGCCGGCGGGCAGTGATCCGGTGTTGTTCCCTGATATTCACCAGGTGATCCTGGATACTGGCGTCGCAGCCAATGTACTGCTGTTAGGCTCGGTGACCGAAGCA
This sequence comes from Herpetosiphonaceae bacterium, assembly GCA_013821605.1. Taxonomy (GTDB): domain Bacteria; phylum Chloroflexota; class Chloroflexia; order Chloroflexales; family Kallotenuaceae; genus JACDGP01. The sequence goes on along the minus strand of JACDGP010000109.1, from coordinate 16,678 downwards.
GAAAACGCGGCTTTAATGAGTGGCTGTACTGCATTCGTAGCACCTTCACAATATGAAGGTTTTGGGCTTTCGCCGCTCTATGCGATGGCGTGTGGAGCCCCAGTGATCGCTTCGGCCACGACCAGTATTGGCGAGGTGGTTGCCGCAGGCGGGCGCTTGGTTGACCCGACCGATCAAGCAGCTTGGACTGTCGCACTGGCCGAGGTAACCACCGACAACGTTTATGCCCAGCATCTGCGGCAGTCCGGACTAGAGCGTGCCGCTGCCTTTAACTGGCGCACCACCGCCGAACAAACACTAGGAGTGTATCACACAATGGTATAATCGTGCGTCGTTGTAGGAGACTCCATCATGCATGCTCGCCGCTGGCACGATTTTAACGTTTATTTAGCGCTTGGCGTAGTCGTGCTGTTGGGCTTCGGCCTGATGTTGGTCTGGAGTACAACGGTCGGACAGCAGGCGGAAAGCTACCATATGTTCATTAACCACCTGAAATTCCTGGCGGTTGGACTGGTAGGGCTCGTTGCGCTCACGATCTTCGATTATCATAATTTTCGCCCCCTAGCTAAACCCATTTATCTGTTCGCACTGCTGTTGCTAGCGCTTGTCACCACACTTGGCACGGTGCGGGACGGTGCCCGCACCGAGCTTTTTGGTTTTCAACCTTCTGAGCCGGCCAAGCTGATGCTCATTATCGCGCTCGCATCATGGTGGAGCGCACGGGCCGAACAACGCCAAGCCAACAGCTGGGTGACATTGGGCGGCTCGTTGGCGCTGGCCGGGGTCCCGTTGGTCATGGTGCTATTACAGCCTGACCTTGGTACGGCGATGGTGATGGGCTGTATCTGGTTGGCGATGGCCTGGAGTGCCGGTATGCGCTGGTTTCATTTGCTTGCCTTGGTCGTCGTCGCCATCCCAGTCGGGCTTTTTGGCTGGCAGCATGTGCTAAAAACTTACCAGCAGGCACGGTTAGTGGCCTTTAACTACACCCAGGAGCAGGTCGATCACATCCCTGATCCTGAGAGCAAGAAGTACGTTCAAAGTGTCCTTTACCAGACCGGGCATGCGGTGATCGCGATCGGACATGGTGGCTTGTGGGGACAAGGCCTTAATAATGGTAGCCAAAGCCAGCGCAACTTTTTGCCGGTTAATTACACCGATTTCGTCTTCGCAACGGCCGGCGAAGAGCTTGGCTTTGTCGGCTCTGTCGCCCTGCTTGCTTGCGAATGCTTTGTGCTCTGGCAGGGCGTGAATGTGGCGAGCAAGGCGCGCGACGTGCAAGGGCGGCTGCTGGCGACCGGGGTCGTCGGCATGATGCTGACGCATATCGTCGAAAATGTTGGCATGAACTTGAAGATGCTGCCAATGACAGGCATTCCACTCCCATTTATCTCTTTCGGCGGGTCCTTCACCATTACCGCCCTTTGCTGTATTGGGCTACTGGAAAGCGTAGCGATGCGACGCCGGAACCTGGTTTTTTAGCTCTGCAGCATATTTCGCCCACGACGTTATCTGCCATACGACTAGGGGTAAGCAGGACTGTTACCACAGGCACGCCTCTGATCGGCCCCGTATACTTAGTGGCGAGGGCGCTGTTCCACTGCATTCATTAGGCACTTCCTTTCGCGTAGCCCTCTTGTTTTTGTCTTACTTTATGACGGAGGGCAGTATGTCGCTGCTCAAAAAAGGCGGTACGACCAAAGGGATCGCGTTGCCGCGTGCTATGCCAAGCGACGTCGTTCCCATGCCAGCCGCACCAGCAGCTCAACCACTAGCAGCTGTCCCTCTTAGCTCCCCACCTACCAGGACGAAGTTGGATACCAGAGGGCTACAGCGCAAGACCAATAACATCCAAACATTGCCGCACGGGACCTTGCTGCAAAATCGCTATCTCGTCGAGGGCATGATCGGTGTCGGAGGCATGAGCCTCGTTTATCGTGGGCGCGATCTGCGTTTTAAAGATGTCGTCCGGCCATGTGCAATCAAGGAAATGTTTCAGAGCGCCCCAAACTCCGAGACGCGCCAGTTGACCATCAAAAACTTCGAGCGCGAGGCCGGCCTGTTGGCAACGCTTAACCATCCGGCCATTCCCAAAGTGTTTGATTTCTTTGAGGAGCAGGGCAAGATTTACTTGATCTTGGAGCTCGTAGCGGGCTGGGATCTCGAGTCGACCCTTGAGCGACACGGTGGACCGCTAACCGAAGCCCAAGTGGGAGGCTGGGCTATGCAAATTTGCGACGTTGTCACCTACCTGCACCTACACGAACCCGAACCGATTATCTTCCGCGACATGAAACCATCAAATGTGATCGTCACCCCGGACGACCGCATCGTCCTGATCGACTTTGGCATTGCACGGGTGTTGCAGCCAAATCAACGCAAGGGCACAATGATCGGCACAGAAGGCTATGCGCCGCCCGAACAGTACCGCGGGATCGCGGACCCGCGAGGTGATGTGTATGCACTAGGTGCAACGATGCACCACTTGTTGACGAACTGCGATCCACGAACTGAAACGCCCTTCACCTTCCAAGAGCGCCCGGTACGGCACTTTAACCCGCTGGTGTCGCTGGAGATGGAAGCTGTGATCATGCAGACGCTCCATTATGATCCAGAACAGCGGCCGCAAACGATGGGTGAGTTCAAGGCGTTGCTGCAACAAGTACTCGGGGTTCAGAGCGGCGTGCCAGCAAGCACGACACCAGCAGTCGCGACCCCGCTGCATAGCAACGTCGGCGCGAGCACCGCAGTAGTATGGAAGTTCACCTGCGAAGACGAGGTGCGCTCATCGCCCATTGTGCGAGACGGATCGCTCTATATTGGCGCATACGATACCAACCTGTATTGCTTGAATGCCGGCTCGGGCGAGTTCCACTGGAAGCGAGCAACTCAGGGCGGCATCTCCTCCTCGCCGACGACGTGGAATGAACTGGTGATCGTTGGATCGGAGGACGGGTTGGTCTACGCGCTTGATACGAAGCATGGCATGCCGAAATGGACATTTCGGACGGCGAGACCCATCCGCTCATCACCACGTGTTGAGGATCGCATCGTGTATGTTGGCTCCGATGACCAACATTTGTATGCACTTGATGGCCAAAACGGTCGTCTACTCTGGAAGCATCGGGCGTGGATGCCGATCCGCTCGTCGGCAGCAATCAAAAACGGGGCGGTCTACGTTGGCTCCTCGGATGGACATGTATATGCGCTGGACGCTTTTAACGGCGGTCTACGATGGAAGCAGAAAACGCAGCAGGGTGTGGTTTCCACGCCAACGGTCGGTGATGGGCTGATCTTTGTCGGGTCAATGGATGGGAATGTCTATGCCCTGGATGCCGAAGCCGGCCGGCCAGCCTGGCGCTTCAAAACGGGCCACTACGTAAACGCATCGCCTACGCTGGCCGGGAGCCATTTATTCGTAGGAGGAGTTGACGGCACTATGTACGCGCTTGAAGCCAAGACCGGCAAGGTTGTGTGGAAGTACGAAACAGGCAGTCAGATTATTTCGACCGCGCGGGTAGATGACGGCAAGCTGTATTTTGGGGCAGCAGATACCTTCCTCTACTGTCTGGATAGCACCACAGGCATGCTTGTTTGGAAATTCGCAACCGGAGCCCCGGTTGTCTCATCACCAACCGTCCACAATGGGCTGGTCTTCTTTGGTTCGATGGACCACCATGTGTACGCCGTCAAAGCATAGAATCAGATATGCTGCTCTGTGATAACAACACCCTTGCGGTGCGACAGTTATGAGCGACGTTGTCCAATTGAGTGTCACCAAAGCACGACCAGAGTTATGGGTCAGCACCGAGCCGCAGGTCGTTTATCTACACACCATCGCTCAAATGACCGTGACGCAACGTCCCCAGACACCACTTAATCTTTGCCTTGCACTCGATCGATCCTCCTCGATGCGCGGGGAGCGTTTATACCAGGTCAAGGAGGCAGCCCGCCAAGTTGTGAATCAGCTTGGCCCACGCGACGCCTTTGCACTGATTGCCTTTAATGACCGAGCCGAGGTCATTGTGCCGGCCTGCACCGGTGCTGACCATACCGCACTCCATGTAGCAATTAGCTCACTCGAGGCGCGGGGTGGCACTGAGATGGCGCAGGGCCTTTCACTTGGTCTACGCGAGATCGAGCGACCACGCTTGGCAGGCTTGAACCGGCTCATTTTGCTGACCGATGGCCGCACCTATGGCGATGAGCAGAGTTGTATTGAGCTTGCCAGGCATGCACAGCGACGAGGCATTGGGCTGACGGCGTTTGGCGTTGGCACAGAGTGGAATGAAGATTTGCTTGAAATGATCGCTGCGGGTGAGAACAGCCGCACACAATATATTACGTCGCTAGACGCCATTGTGCCGGTCTTCGAAGCTGAGATCAAGCGTCTACGCGATACGATCGCGCGACATGTTGAACTGTTGGTAACGACCCACCCCACCGTTCAGATTGCGAGTCTCTACCGCGTCCAGCCATTCATTGCACCACTCGTACCCCACCTAGTAAACACTGGGTGCTGGCGGGTACCACTGGGTGATTGGGTAGTGGGGAGCGAGCAGCAATGTTTGATCGAACTCATTTTGCCAACGTGCAGCCCCGGGCAACAATCAATCGCTAAGCTTGAACTGCGCTACGAAACGATGGGAGCCAAGCCGGCACAATTCGCCACCGACGTGAGCGTAGATGCGCTAGCTCTGGAGGAGCCCGCGCTCGCCGTTGAGCCGGATGTACGGCATGTTTTGGAACGCGTGACGGCCTATCGTTTGCAGGCACAAGCGTGGGAAGCAGTCACCAAAGGGCGCGTCGCAGAAGCGACGCAAACACTGCAACAGGCAGGGATGCATCTGTTCAACGCCGGCGAAATCGAATTGGCGCAAACGGTACACGTTGAGGCAACGCGCTTGCTCCAAAACGGCTCGGCAAGTACGGATGGACGTAAGCGTATTAAGTACGGCACACGTGGGTTGATCGCCGGAGGAAAGCATGCTGATCTGTAGTGGATGTCATAGCCAGCAATATACCGGCACGATCTTTTGCCCCCTGTGTGGTGCCAACTGCTTGCCGGAAGATCGACCCCGTACGCTACGTGCGTCGCTGCAGATCGAACAAACTCCCCCAGCAGCACTCACTGTGGTGACCACACCGCTCTCGTTTCCAGAGCCGGAACTGCGGGCGACCTTGCTGCATAACGGCCGACCGATCAAGTTACCTTTGCATGTCCCGGTTCTGATCGGGAGAGCAGATACCAGAGGCTCCTGTTATCCTGAACTCGATCTCACGAATGATGGTGGCTATCAAGCAGGCGTCAGCCGCCAGCATGCACGGATCAGCAACACGGCGCAAGAAACCTATATTGAGGACCTGGAAAGCGGCAATGGCACCTTTGTGAATGACCGGCAGGTAGCAGCCGGCACACTCCAACGGTTACACGCCGGGGATGAGCTACGGATCGGGTCAATCGTTATTCGTATTGATTCACTTTAGGAGCAAAGGTATATGGCACGTACCGTTATTGTGCACATCGCCAACGAGGATCCGGTTTTGTGCGAGATGGAGCACGAACCGCAGCCGAGCGATAATTTTGTGGTAGTTAACAACCTGCGACGGAGAGACGGCAAGGATGTCAATTATATCGCGCCCGGTTGTACAGCGGTGCTGTTTCCATGGACGCGGATCACCTTTATTGAGTATATGGTCGACGAAGAAGAGCGCAGCAAGGTAATTGACTTCTTCAGGATCGAGTAAGCAGTAGTCGCAGCAGAGTTGTGCTCAGTCGCTACTCTCCGCCAAATACTTTGTTGAGCACATGTTCGGTCATCGCCCGATACACCGCTTGCATATCCGCATCAACACCGCCTGGCGCTGAGCCCAACCTTCGCAAGATGCCCGCTTCTACCTCGGGTGCTGCTATCTGTATGCTGAGCATTTCGAGTCCGCTGCCGGCCTGGTAGAAGGTTGAGAGCAGATCTGCCAGCGCTGGCACAGCCTCATAGGGTGCCGGGGCCTCCATGATCGTCTGCTCGGATGCTGACGCACGTCGGACACGCAAAGCCTCGATGATTTGGTCGCGGGTACGGCCCCGCAGCTGGAAGATCAGAAACGGATCTTCGTCGAAGCGCTCGCCCAGCAGGTAGTAGACGGCCGCGATATGTTTGCAGGGATTGGCAAAGTCTGGACACGAGCAATCGGTGACGAGATCGGCAGCGTTTTGCGGAAATAAGGCGACGCCCGCTGCCGTAAAGGCCTCCTCGATCGCTTGTGGCATCTCGCCGGCCAGCAGCTTGGCCGCAAAGATCGCCTGCTCTGCCATGCGGTCGATGGCCAGTTCCCACTGCCGGTCGTCTAGCGGTGCTATGGCGATGTTGACCTTGTAGGGCGTTCGTTGAGAGCCTTGCACTTTCGCCTTGACCCGCCCGGCCGTCAGATCAATCGACACGACTTGGCCATCGCGGGCGTAGGAGCGGCCACGTTGCAGGCGACTCCCCATGCCGAGCCGTTCGAGCGCGTCGATCCAGCGCTTGGCCCACCACGAACTGCCGAAGGTGCCGCGCACGTTCTTGGCCTTGAGCCCATTTTTGACCGAACGTGGTTGCGAGTGCGGGAACCATTCATCGTCGTACCAGCCAGGCATTGCTTACTCCTCCCCAACGTCGGCCTGGCGCAGGGCGACCAGATCGCGTAACTGTGCTGTGCTCAATTCGGTCAGCCAGCCTTCATCCTTGCCGAGCACACTTTCGGCCAGCGCACGCTTGCTCTCGATCAACTCGTCGATATGATCTTCGAGCGTACCGCCGCAGATAAACTTATGGACCTGCACGTTGCGCTTTTGACCGATGCGAAAAGCACGATCGGTGGCCTGATTTTCGACGGCCGGGTTCCACCAGCGGTCGAAATGAAAGACGTGATTGGCCGCCGTCAGATTGAGACCCGTCCCACCCGCCTTGAGCGATAGGATGAAGACGCGCGGACCGCCGGTCGCCTGGAAGCAGCGCACCATTGCATCGCGCTCCTTCGCCGGGGTGCCACCATGCAAAAACAGCACATCGTCGTAGAGTTGCTGCCGGAGCTGCTGTTGCAGCATCGTGCCGAGTTCAGCGAACTGGGTGAAGATCAGCGCTCGGTCATCCTCGGCATACACCTCTTCCAGCATCTCTTCGAGCCGCTGCAGCTTGCCCGAGCGTGCGCCGACGGCACTCCCATCATGCAGAAACTGGGCCGGATGGTTGCAGATTTGCTTGAGCTTCATCAGCATAGCCAGCACCTGGCCGCGCCGCCCAATCGCGTTGCCTGCGGCCTCGGCCTGCTGAATCTGCTGCAGCGCCTCATCCACGACCGCCTGGTAGAGCGTCGCCTGCTCTTGGGTAAGCGAACAATACACCTTCATCTCCAGCTTCGCAGGGAGATCCGAGATGATGCTCTTATCAGTTTTGAGACGACGCAGCACGAAGGGGGTAGTCAAGCGGCGCAAGCGTTCGCGCGCTGCGGGATCACCGGTGCGCTCGATAGGGCGGGCGAAGTGGCGCTTGAAGGCGGTTTCACTACCCAGATAGCCCGGATTCAGGAAGGCCATGATGCTCCATAGCTCGGTCAGCCGGTTCTCAACCGGCGTACCTGTCAGGGCGACCCGATTGGCAGCCGGGATGGCACGCGCCGCCTGCGCCTGCTTCGCCGCCGCGTTCTTGATGTTTTGCGCTTCGTCCAGCACGATCGTGCTCCAGGCGACGCCTTGCAGCGTTGCATGGTCACGTGGCAGCAACGGATAGCTGGTTAGGACCACGTCATGCTCGCTCGCAGCTGCCGCGAACGCCTCCTGCTGCCGGCGTCCAGCCCCACGGTGCGTCATGACCCGCAGCCCCGGCGCGAAGCGTTGCAATTCACGCACCCAGTTCCCCACGACCGATGTCGGGCAGACGAGCAGCGCGGGTGCTGTTACCCCCAGCTGCTCACGCTCGTGTAGGAGCAGGGCAATAGTTTGGATAGTTTTGCCGAGGCCCATATCGTCCGCTAAACACGCGCCCAGACCGTACTGCCGCAGGAACGCCATCCACGAAAAGCCGCGCAGCTGGTAGGGCCGCAGTTCGCCGTGCAAGCCGGTCGGCGCAGATAACAGGTCGAGACGTTGCAGATCGGAGAGCTGATCCAACAAGTTACGCAGCCAGCCCTCGGCATCAATGCCCGCGACCTCGATGCCCTCCGGCGCGACCTCACCATCGCCGCCCAACCCAAGGCGCAGTGCCTCCGCCAGATCCATGTCGCCGTCGTGCTGTTCGAAGAACACGAGCGCCTTTTGTAGCTGCTCAGGGTCCAGCACGACCCACTGCCCACGCACCTGTACCAGCGGCGATTTGAGTGCCACCAGCCGCTCGAACTCGGCCCGGTCGATGCGTTGGCCGGCCAGTGTCATCTCCCAGTTAAAGCTGACGAGCGTATCCAGTCCTAAGCGACTCTTGACGTTGGGTGCCGAGGACTTGACATGCGCTCGGGCTTGCAAACGCGCACCCCGTCCCGTGAACCAGGCCGGAATTAGCACGCCAAAGCCGCTCTGTTCAAGCAGTGGCGCGGCTTCTTTGAGAAAGGTGAACGCTTCGGTCACAGCTAGTTCGACATGATCGGGTGCGCGTTGGAGCAGGCTTGTGTTGATCGGTGGAAAGAGGCGAGCTGCGTAGCCCAGTGCCGTTAACAAGCGCTCGTGTGGCTGTTCGAGACGCCGCTCCAGATAGGTAAAGATCGCGCTACGCTCCCGCCAGACGAGCGTAGCGGGCACGAGCAGACTTGGATCGTCGGTCGCCTGTAGCAGGTACACAAGGCTCCACGGATCCCCATCGCACTCAGGGGCTTCCAGCCGGAAGGTGACGCGAAAGACATCATCGCCCGCGACCTCCCCCTGGCCCACCCACGCCTGCCAGCCTTTGAACAGCTCGTCTGCCGCCGCACCCTTAAGCTTGACAATGGGGTCATGGCCCAGCAGTGCCTCCAGCCAAGCACCACCGGCGGTTGCCACCGCGTGCTGTGGCCGGTACCCGGTCTCGCGGATCGTCGTATCAACGGCTGCCGTGAGGAAATCATCAACCAGCACCCGTGGTGCCGCTGCTGCGGTCGGCTCCGTGCAGGCCGCCCGACAGAGCGGTGGTAGGCTGCGCGCCAGCGCCGCGATCTGCTGCGCAGTCGCCGGGCTTGGGCGTGGTCGCCAGCCCGCCCGCAGTGCAAAGCCCTCACGCATGAGCACCGGCATAACCTCCTGTCCTGCCACAAGGTCTAGCGCCAGCAACGCTGCCACCCGCCACGCCTGGAAATCTGCAGCCATTGCTTGGTCGACTCGTGCGGCAATCAACAGATCCAGCGCCACACCGGGCGGCATGCGCAGCCCTGTTACCTGCCAGGGCATCAGCACCTGCTCCCCCGCAGCCAGCTCTACGGTGCCTGTCGCCACAAGTTCCGGCGAAGGGACGGGAGCTTTGTCTAACGATGGCAACCAGAGGATCAAGGTGTGCTCGCTCAGCTTGTCTTGTTGCCCTATGCCCAGATGGTCCAGATACTCCCGCAAGGCCTGCAGCCGGCTCTGGAAGGCATGCGGTGGAACTTTGGGCTGCCTGCCTTTGCGGGGGATAGCATCAGCCGTTTCACCCCACAGGAAAAATTGGTGTGATGCTGGTAACCAGGTGCCATGCAAAATATCAGTGCTCATATAACCACGTGCCTGCGAAGCTTGCCCATATTATACTCCGGCAAACTTTCGTTGCCGATTGCCTGAGGTTGTGCTATGCTACACGCGCCGTAAGCTGTACAAGGCGGGCGTACCTTAAGTCCGTAGTCGAAGGCTTTAGCTTACCTGCCCTGACCGGTCGTCTCGCTCCGGGGTGCTCGTAGAGGAAGGAGCACAGGAGCTTGCGCTCTTCGTCTTTCGCGGACGGCGAGCGTTTTTTGTTGGAGATTGTGCTATGCAGGAAACGGTTGAACGTATGCAAGCAGAGCCACGGAGCGCTCCCGCACAACGCGCCACCGATATGGACCTGCCCACGCTATCGATCGTCGCACCGGTCTATAACGAGGGGCCGACTGTCATGGTGTTTTACCAGCGGGTGGCAGCGGTGTTGGAGCAGCTTGGCGAGTCGTATGAAATCTTGCTGGTTAACGACGGCAGCCGTGACAACTCGCAACAAATCATCCGCGAACTGCATGCCCTCGATCCACGCGTCAAAGGGTTAAGCTTCTCCAAAAACTTCGGTCACCAGCTCGCGATCACGGCCGGCGCAGATTTTGCCCGTGGTCGCGCAGTGGTCGTGATCGACTCCGACTTGCAAGATCCACCCGAGGTCATTGCGGAGATGGTTGTTAAGTGGCGCGAAGGCTATGATCTGGTCTATGCAGTGCGTAGGGCACGCGCCGGTGAAACGTGGTTCAAGAAAACGACCGCCAAATTCTTCTACCGGTTGATCCGCAGTGTTACCAATGTTGATATCCCGGTCGATACCGGCGACTTTCGCTTGATGGATCGTAAGGTTGTGGATGCCTTGAACCAGATTCGCGAACAGCATCGCTTTATGCGGGGCTTATCGGTCTGGGTCGGTTTTAAGCAGACCGGCGTGTACTACGAGCGACAAGAGCGGCACGCCGGTACAAGCAATTATCCATTAAATAAAATGATTCGGCTGGCCCTGACCGGCATCACCAGCTTTTCCTACTTGCCATTGCAGTTGGCGACCTATTTCGGCTTCATGGTATCGGGGCTGAATTTGATCTTTATCGTGACGGCCATCATCCTGCGCTTGTCACGTAGCCAAGCCTTGATCGGGCAGGCAACGACTCTGGTGAGCGTGCTATTCCTTGGTGGTATTCAGTTGATCTGCCTGGGCTTGATTGGCGAGTACCTGGGGCGCATTTATGATGAAGTCAAACACCGGCCGTTGTATATCTTGTCGGAGAAGCTGGGCGTTGATGAGCCGGTACCATCGGCGCGGATGCACGAGCGTTGATGCCACATCATCGGCTCATCGACTACCAAGCACGGTAAGAAGCAGTATGTATCAGCCTATTCTCGCGACCCTCGGCTATGTACTGACACCTGACCGGGAGCAGGTCTTAGTGATCCATCGCAACAAGCGCCCAGATGATATTCATTATGGTAAGTACAACGGTTTAGGCGGGCGACTCGAAAGCAACGAAAGTGTGACCGGCGGCATGTGTCGCGAGATTTGGGAAGAGTCGGGCATTAGTGTGGATCGCTTAACGCTGCGGGGCACGATCTCCTGGCCTGGCTTTGGCAAGCACGGTGAAGATTGGTTCGGCTTCATTTTCCGGATCGATCAGTGGCATGGTGATGTGCACGCCGGCAACCACGAAGGTACGCTTGAGTGGAAACCGCTGGCCCAGCTGCTCCAGCTGCCGATCTGGCCCAGTGACCGCAACTTTTTGCCGATGGTCTTTGACACCGATCCACGGCCATTTCACGGCGTGATGCCGTATCATCAGGGCGCGATGGTATCCTGGCAGTATGAACGACTATAACGCAGAAGGAAACCAACAATGCTTGATATTCGGCTGATGCGCGAGCAGCCTGAGGTCGTTAAGGAGGGGCTGCGCAAGGTTGGGTATGCGACGGAGGCGGTCGATGCGATTCTCGATCTGGATAACCGGCGACGCACGCTTTTGACCGAGGTTGAGCAGCTCAAGGCGCAACGCAATAGCAGCTCGAAAGAGGTGCCACAGATCAAGGAGCCGGCGGATAAGGCCGCCCGCATCGCGGCGATGCGAGGCCTTGGGGACCGCATTGGAGCCATTGACCACGACGTTGATGAGGTCGAGCATGAGCTGCAACAGCGCATGCTGGAACTACCGAACCTACCGCATCCCGATGTACCAGTGGGGAGCAGCGAGGCTGACAATGTCGTAGTCTGGACGCGCGGCGAGCAAAAAAGCTTCACGTTTGCGCCTAAGCCGCATTGGGAGTTGGGAGAGACACTCGGCATTATCGACTTCGAGCGCGGGGTCAAGCTGAGTGGCACACGCTTCTTTGTGCTGAAAGGACTGGGAGCGCGGCTTCAACGGGCGCTGATCACCTGGATGCTCGATGTGCATATCAACGAACACGGCTATACCGAGATTGCGCCGCCTTATATGGTCAAGGAAGAGGTGCTGGTCGGCACCGGCAACTTGCCGAAGTTCGGTGACAATTTGTTTCGGATTGAAGGGCTGGACCTGACGCTGATCCCGACGGCTGAAGTGCCGGTCACGAATCTGTACCGCGAGGAAATGATCGATCCGGGGCGCCTCCCAATCCGCCATGTCGCCTATACACCCTGTTTTCGCAACGAGCAGATGAGCGCCGGCCGCGATGTACGCGGTATCAAGCGTGTGTATCAGTTCGATAAGGTCGAGATGGTTAAGTTTGTCGAGCCCCAAACCAGCTATGACGAACTCTGGAGCCTGATCGACAATGCTGCCGATATTTGCCAGCGGCTTGACATTCCTTACCGCTTGCTGCAGTTGTGCACCGCCGATCTCGGCATCGCGACCATGAAGTATGATCTTGAACTCTGGGCTCCGGGCTGCGCGGAGTGGCTCGAAGTCAGTTCGTGCGGGAACTTTGGCGACTACCAGGCCCGCCGGGCTAATATTCGCTACCGCCCGCAGGCGGGAGCCAAACCGGAGTTCGTTCACACGCTTAATGGTAGCGGTTTGGCGCTGCCCCGCGTCATGATTGCCATCTTGGAGAACTACCAGCAGGCCGACGGGAGCATTTTGATCCCACCGGTGTTACAACCATATATGGGTGGCGTAGAGCGCATTGGCATGGGAGGCTAGCATAGATGTCGGACGGCGTAGCGGTGCAAGACACCGGCGAGCTCACACACCTACAAACGCGGGATCTGCGTATCGTCGGTTACCGACCACTGCTGCCACCGGCGATCCTGATCGAGGAACTGCCAGTAACGGCCGACGGGTCGGTGACAGTTAACCGTACGCGCCAGGAAGTCGTCGACATCCTGGACGGGCGCGACGACCGGCTGGTAGTAGTGGTCGGCCCGTGCTCCGTCCACGACCCCTCCGCAGCGCTTGCATATGCGGAACGCCTCAAAGACGTTGCGGAGCAACTGGGGCGCGATCTGCGGATCATCATGCGCGTGTACTTCGAGAAGCCCCGCACGACCGTGGGCTGGCGGGGCTTGATCGATGATCCGCACCTCGACGGCAGCTTCGCCGTCAATGAGGGCTTGCGGCTCGCACGCCGCTTGCTCGTGGACATTGTTGCACGGGGGCTGCCGACCGGCTGCGAGTTCCTCGATCCCATCTCGCCGCAGTTCTTCAGCGACACGGTGACCTGGGCTGCGATCGGGGCGCGCACCACCGAGAGCCAAGTCCACCGCAATTTAGCCTCCGGCCTCTCGATGCCAGTAGGCTTCAAGAACGGCACCGGTGGTGGGGTGCAGATGGCCATTGACGCGCTACGGGCAGCTGCCAGTCCCCATAGCTTCATGGGCGTCACTGAGCAGGGGCTGGCGGCGATTGTGACCACCCGGGGAAATCCCAGCTGCCATGTCGTTTTGCGCGGTGGGCGTGGCGGCCCAAACTATGATGCAGACAACGTCCAGCGCGCACTCGCGAGTTTGCGCGGGACAGGCCTACCGGCACGCGTGCTGATCGACGTAAGCCACGACAACAGCGGCAAGGACTACCGCCGCCAGCCGCTCGTGGTCAACTCAGTCGCGGCACAGGTTGCTGGGGGTGAGCGCGGTATCATCGGGGTGATGATGGAAAGTTTCCTGGTGGAAGGACGTCAGGAACTGACCGATCCATCCCGCTTGGTCTATGGGCAGAGCATCACAGACAGCTGTATGAGCTGGGAGACGACGGGGCAGGTGCTGCAGGAGCTCGCTGAGGCGGTCCGGGCACGGCGCCACGTCAACCGCAACAGCTAGGATCGCATAGCGAAACGAGGATCAATGCCGTTACCTCAGACCGCTGAACGTGCCTACCGGCGCTATGCCGCCGCTCTATATCATAGCGCCTTGCTCCGCGATCCTAACCCGCAGCGCGCCGGCGAAGCCGTCATTGCTGCCTTTCGGGCGATCCGCTGGGATGACACAACGCTTGACGACCAGATCGAAGCGCGCCTCGTCGCCAGCCTGCCGCCACGGCCCCGTATACGCTCGGGGCGAGTCCGGCCTTTTGCCGGCTTGCCGCCAGCTTTTTGGGAACTGCCCCCTCCCACCCGACTGGCGCTCGGCCTACGTCTGATGCGCGGCATGGCCACCGCACATATCGCCCAGGCCCTGCATCTGACGCTTGCCGAGACACAGAACCTCGTCGTTGATGGCCTGCGTGCCCTGCATGGCGATGTTGATGCTTTGCCCGAGGCCTGCCGTCGCTGCCGGGCGGCCCGTCTGGACGATCCTGCTGCCGAGCGCACGCATCTGCTCACCTGCCAGGCGTGCCAGGCGACGCTCCCCAGTTGGGAGCGGCTAGAGCAGAGCCTGGCCGAGCAACTAAGCCGCGTGGTCGGGAGCCTCCCACTGCCGCCGGTCGTTGATACAGCCCTCCTCGCTGCGCTTGCAAGCTCAGGCGAAGTCGAGCGGCAGCGTCCTTGGCAACGACCAGTCGTCGTGCAAGTCGGGCTGATTGGGATCATCCTACTGGGCCTGCTCACATTGGTCTGGCCAAGCAGGAGTGCTACAGCACCCGGTCGCGTCACTACTGCACCAACTCCCGCCGCGATCATCGACACTGCCCGTAAGGCATACACGAGCGTCCCGACTGTAGCCGGGATCCTGCATCGCCGTTGGGCAATCATGTTGGGTCAACCACAACTGAACTTCCAGGCCGAGGAGTGGGTCGATCCGCAGCAGCCCGCCCACCATCGTATGCAGCTTATGGCAGGCCAAACACCGATGGAATGGGAGATGGGCGATGGACAAGAGTATCTGACCTATATGAGCGGCGTGGCCTTCTCCTTCTGTGGCGGACCACCGAATGGCGTTCAGAGTCATACCGGTGAACGTAATCGCTGGTCGATGGCTGCGGCCGAGCAGAGTGTGATGCGCACCGCTCGTTGGCAGCATGGTGCCTGGGCTACGGGTTTACATTACCTCGATCTGGCCGCAACCGCCGACACGATCCGCTCATTAGGCCTCTCAGGCAGCGGTTCCGACACGACGCTGACCATAACTGCTGCAGGGCACACTATTAGTGGCACCTTGCTCCTCCGTTTCGACCCGCTTAGCCATGCACTGCGCGAGGTGCGCGAGCTACGAAGTAATAATGGTCAGACCGAAGAGCGTGTACCCTGGCGACTCCTTGGTTCGGAAACGATCCCTGAGTCAACAGCGCTGGAGCACGGCCTGCTCATAACCTATCCGGCTGACACGTCACCACCACTGGTCGACCGCAGCTTGCCGGTCGTTGATCGCGGCTGCCCACTCGTTGGCACCGATCAAGCGCAAAGTCTGCCACGTCTCCTCACAACACCGGCTACCGGACCACTCATCGGCCTTCCACAGCTGCCGCCGGGTCTGGATCATGCCCTGATCATCGGTCCAGGCAATCCAACGATCGATGATGTCGTTAGCTCGGGAGCACAACTCGACTTCACGAACCTCGAAAGCGTCTATGTCGGACCGGCTAAACGACTAGTGTTGCTCGGAGAAGTCATACCGCCAGACAGCGATCAGTTCGTAATCGCGGGACCCTGGCGCGTCCATTTTTTGCCCCAAGTGCTACCCACCGTCATGAGCGCCGTCTTAGAGCCGGAGACAGTCCCTAACGCTGCGACGGCTACGAATGGTACGTCCGCGAACTTCACCCATATCATTGCCGAAGGCTGGACTCAGAGCGAACTCCTGCCTGTCCTCGCCACCCTCCGACCGTTACACATCAAGGACTGGATGGCGGCGCAGGAGCACTTCTACGAGCCGCTGCCACTACCGCCGGTGCTGGCAGCACATGCCCAAGCATTATTCGGGGCTGTGCAGATCCACCCCGGCCAGATTCACCATCAGGTGATCCGGGAAACGACGCGCCAGGCGCCATTCTTTGCCACACTCCCCGACCCGTATCATGCTCCGCCGCAAAGCTGGCCCTCGTTGCGCCGCGCCGAAACGTGGATCGAGTACGGCCCTGACGAAGCCGAGCACCGCGCACTGCACATCGTCAATGATATGACGGGACACGTGCTCACGGCCTCATGGTACGACGACCAAAGCTGGCACAGCTATGACGCACTCACCGGCAGCATGATTTCGGAGCAGCGGCAACCCGGTATGCTAGAGCCGAAACTGGAAGCCGCCGTTTTCGCGGGGACCTTGAATTGGCATTGGACAACGCGGCCCGATGGCAGTCTCCAAGCCGAGCACGCGGAAGATCTGGCATCCTATGCTACACGCTCCGCCGGTAACACGCTCGGCCAATCCGCTCCATCCATCGATAATTGGACCGATGATCTCAGCACAACGATTGGGCTGGCCCGCAAAAGCTTCGATGCTCAGGGCAACCTCGTGCGTCAAGAAATCTTAACGAATGGCGGTGTCACGATCGGGGCAGCGGGTGGCGATGTCACCCTACCCATCACCACCGTCCCCATCAGCATCACGATTAACAGCCAGACCGTCGAACGGAACGAATGGCTGCCGGCGAACGCAGCTACCATCTTCGACTGGAGCCCGCCGCCTGGTACGCGCGAGGC
>JACDGP010000008.1 GCA_013821605.1 Herpetosiphonaceae bacterium | reverse complement strand
ACGGTACGTTTCTTAACGGCCAACGCATTGCTGGTTCACAATTACTGCGTAACAACGACGAAGTGTGGATCGGCGATACCGTGATCGTGTTCCGTGACCCCGAAGCAACCATGAAAGGCACGCCGCCGCCCATCGCCCGCCGGCGCGAGCTTGAACCGCAGGAGGAGCTACAGGTCGACTCCAAGGCCAAAGAAGTATGGCTGCGCGGCAAGCTCCTTGATCCGCCATTAACGGCGAAGGAGTTCCAACTCCTCGAACTGTTATATAAGCATAAAGGCGAAGTCATCAGCAAAGAAGGCATTGCCGAGGGCGTATGGGACTACGAGGTCTATGACTATAACGCGATCGACGCGCTGGTCTACCGTTTGCGTCACCGTATCGAAGCTGATCCCGCCAATCCCCGCTACCTTGTAACCGTGCGCGGCTTTGGCTATAAGCTTCTGACCGGATTAGGGGAGTAAGCCGTGACCTCCGGAGCACCATGACGACTATCACGCTGTCCGCTGCCCGTCGTTTACGTGGCACTATTGCAGTTCCCGGTGATAAGTCGATCTCGCATCGCGCGATTATCTTTAATGCTATAGCGGAGGGCAATGCCCGAATAAGTCATTTTCTAACCGGTGCCGATTGTTTATCAACCATTCGCTGCGTTGAAGCACTCGGCGTGCGCGTCGAGCGGACCGGTGACGAGGTCCGCATCTTTGGTCGCGGCCTACGTGGTCTACGCGCACCGGCCGGTGTGTTGGATTGCGGGAACTCGGGCACCACCATTCGCCTCCTCACCGGCTTATTAGCCGGGCAAGCATTTAGTACTACCTTAACGGGCGACGCTTCCTTGCAACGCCGCCCCATGCGGCGCGTCATCAAGCCTTTACGCCAATTAGGGGCGGTTGTCGAGGGGACAGGTGATGGATATGCTCCGCTCATGATCTATGGTCAGCCACTGCATGGAGGCTCATACGACCTTCCAGTCGCCTCGGCCCAGGTTAAGTCGGCTCTGCTGCTGGCGGGCTTGCTCGGTGATGCTCCCCTGATCTTAACCGGTCAACTTGCCTCCCGCGACCATACCGAGCGCTTATTTACTGCGATGGGGCTCGACATTAAGGTCGCTGCCGACCGTATCACCTTGTTTCCGCCCTCCCACCCTGTCTTTCCGTATCCGGTGTCATTACGCGTACCCGGTGATCCTTCATCGGCCGCCTTTTGGTGGGTCGCAGCCGCGATTCATCCCGATGCCGAAATTACAACCACCGGCGTGTGTCTCAACCCAACTCGTACCGGCGCGCTTGATGTTCTGCGCGCGATGGGTGCACAGATTGCGATCACGAATCGTGGGCAAGCCGGTGAAGAGCCGACCGGTGACGTTACTGTGCGCGGTGCCGGCTTGCGCGGGCTGCGCATTGATGGCCCGCTCATTCCCCGCCTGATCGATGAGCTGCCGGTGCTGGCCGTTGCTGCCGCACACGCCGTAGGTGAAACCGTGATTGCGGATGCCGCAGAATTGCGTGTCAAAGAAAGTGATCGCATTGCGACCGTTGTCCGTGAACTGCGGGCGATGGGTGCACCGATCGATCCGACCGTAGATGGCTTGATCATCGGTGGTGGCGGCGAGCTGCACGGCGCTCCGGTGCATTCACACGGCGATCACCGACTTGCCATGGCCCTTGCCGTTGCTGCGCTCACTGCCGAAGGCACGACGGTCATTAATGACGCCGGGGCCGCCGATGTGTCGTATCCTGCCTTTTGGGAAGATGTACAAAGCCTGATCGGTACCTAAAGGATGCTTAAATGAGTACCTCTCCTTCACCCACTGAGCCAAAGCTTACCAACGTTGCCCTCTATAAACATGGCGTTGGCTTCTTTCGTTGGCGTGCCACCGTCGGTGCGGATGGTACCCTGACCTTGCCGATTCCTGCCAATCAAATCGACGATGTGCTAAAGTCACTGCTGGTCATTGCCGACGATGGCTCGGGCGTGGCCTCGATTGCCTATGCCGCCGACGAGCCATTACAGCGCCAATTGCGTAACTTTGGCATCGCTCTCCAGGGTGTCACCGGTCTGGCCGATCTACTTCAGCGTATGGTTGGCACTTTGATCAAGCTCCAATATGGCAGCGAGACACTCCAGGGTCAGATCATTGCGACCGAGGTTGTTGAACGCCAGGTACGCGAGCAAGTTGTGCGTGATGAGTGGCTGTTGCTGCTCAGCCAAGGTGGAACGATCGAGCGGATCGAGCTAGCAGATCTGCGTGGCTTAGAGGTCGTTACCGGCGAGACTGCTCCACGTCTCCAAGCCCAACTCGATTTGCTCCTCGCTGCACGCCAACCCGAAGTATCGCGCTTGCGCATCACGGGAACCGCCGGTCAAGAGCTTGATCTAAGCTATGTAGCGGAAGCGCCCGTATGGAAGATGACCTACCGCCTAGTGCTCCCGAGCACCCCAGTCGAATCCTCTTTTTTGCAAGGCTGGGCAATTGCCGAGAATACGAGTGCTGCCGATTGGCAAGGCGTGGATTTATCCCTGATTAGCGGCATGCCGCTATCTTTTACGCTCGATCTCTCACATCCTCGCTTTCGACCTCGCCCTGCAGCATCAATCCCCGAAGTGGAAACGCTAGCACCGCACGTCGCTGAAGCCGCACTGATGCCTATTGGTATTGCCACCAGTTCGAGCGGTGAGTTTGATGAGATGCATGAGGGTACCGCCGCTGAAGACGAGGAGATCGTCAGGAATATTCGTAATATGGCACGTTTCGGTGCTCAGCCGAAAGTGCGCGGACTGAGTGCCCAGTTGAGTGCTGCTCCACGACCCCCGACCACAACTCGCGCCGTTGGTGATCTTTTCGAATATCACCTTGACCATCCGGTAACGCTTCCTGCTCAACAAGCTGCCTTGATTCCGGTATTGGCGACCCAAGTTAAAGGCCAGGCAGTCGTGGTCTATAATGCAGGTGTGCAACCGGACCATCCCTTGAATGCGGTTCGTCTCCATAATACGACCAGCTTGACGCTTGATGCTGGCCCGATCACAATCTTACGTTCCGATACCTATGTTGGTGAGGCGCTGATCGATGTCATCAAACCGGATGAACGGCGGCTGGTGAGCTACGCTGTTGACTTAGGCTGCCGAGTGGAAGTCAGGCCACATGGTTTGCCGGGCACGCGAAGTCATGCACGCATCATGCAGGGCGTTTTTACCTTTGACGTACGGGAGACGCAGACCACGACCTACCGCTTGAGCAGTGTCACTGCCGATGAGCGCAACGTGATCATCGAGCATCCTGTGCGGCAACGCTGGGACGTGCCCGATCCCGCTCCCACCGAGATCACGCCTTCCTATTATCGTTACGAAGTGCCGCTGCCCCCAAATGGAGGTGCAGAGTTGATCGTATACGATCATCGTACGATCGTGCAGGGATACGCACTGCGTAAAAGCTCGCCCGATCAGATTGCCCGAGATATCATTCAAATAGGTGATACCCCGATAGTTGTGGCGGCGTTGCAGCAAGTAGTGGAGCAATTTCGGGTGGTTGCTGAACGTGAAGCTACCGTCAACCGTCTCACCAGCGATCAAAACGAGTTGACCAATGATCAAGCTCGCCTCCGGAGCAACCTGCAGTCCCTAGGTCAAGGCCGCGAAGAGCGTGATCTGGCGCGACGCTACGTCGACGAACTAACGCGCTCCGAAGACCGCCTAGCACAAGTACGCCAGGAACTGGGTCTGGCACGCCAGCAACTAGAAGATGCGCAGGGCGCATTAGGCATGCTAATCGATACGCTTGATGTGGATCAGCCAATTGCCGCTAGCTAGTCTGGCAGGAGTGGGGTGTAGTGCTGTAGCTCTTAAGTGGGAGAGGACGAACGCAGCCGGTCGCGCAGAACATCGATCACAATGAACCGGCCGTCTGCCTCGCAGTAATACCAATGCTCCCAACCGTTGCAAGCCGGCACCGCGCCGACAAGCGCACCGATTTGGTGGATCGACCCCCGCTCTCCGTCTGATGTTCGTAATGAACCATCTGCAAGCACAGTCGCCCATTTTACGGGGCTTTGGTCAAAAAATAGCTGCTGGCCTGGCAGGAGCAGCCCATGCTCTAGCAGCGCAGCAAACGGGATGCGGCGCGCCGTACGCTTGCTTTGATCATGACCATATATTTCCTCATCAGAATGGGCTGGCTCTATCGCTGCAATGCGCGCTTGTGCAGCTGTGATATAAGCGAGTTCACGCTCGACACCGACGAAATGCCGGCCCAGCTTTTTGGCAACTGCTCCGGTCGTGCCTGTTCCAAAGAAAGGATCGAGCACAATGTCACCCGGCTGTGTGCTCGCCAAAAGGATGCGATAAAGCAGTGCCTCCGGCTTCTGGGTGGCATGCACCTTCACTCCGTCCGCATGCAGCCGCTCGGCCCCCGTACATAGTGGCAACTCCCAATCACTACGCATTTGTTTATCGTCGTTCATGCGCTTCAACAGTTGATAGTTAAAGGTGTATCGCTTCTGGTCGCTCGATTTTTTACACCACAGCAACGTTTCATGCGCGTTTGTGAAGCGCACTCCCCGGAAGTTTGGCATGGGATTAGCCTTAATCCAGACCACATCGTTCAAGAACCAGTAGCCGAGATTTTGTAGGATACTCCCGACGCGGTAGATGTTGTGATAGCTGCCAATCACCCAAATTGTGCCAGTGTCTTTCAACACGCGACGACAGGCCGCCAACCAGGCATACGTAAACTGGTCATAAGCCTCAAAGCTAGCGAATTGGTCCCAGTCATCATCAACGGCGTCTACTTTTGTCATATTTGGTCGCCGTAACTCATGCTGTAGTTGCAAGTTATATGGCGGGTCCGCAAAGATTAGATCGACGCTTTGTGCGGGGAGCGAGGCAATCACCTTGCAGCAATCACCTTGGTAGATCTGATCGATGATCGACATGGGCTTGCTCACTTCGTCACTCACAGTCCCATACGATCCAGCATATCGATGACTTCGATCATCGTCGTTGTCAAGATCGGGTGTGTAGCTTCGAAAGTTGGGATTGCAGCGATCAACTGCTGGCGTAGCGAACGATGGCGGTCCTCCTGCTCAGCCACTGGCTCAGCAAGCAGTTGCTGTACATCGGAGTGTACGTTTGACAGCACGGCCTGTCGCTCCTGCTCATCTGCGGTTGTTTCTGAAAGTTCAGTATCCAGACGTTCTAGTGACGCTCGTAGCTGCGGTTGCTCCATGCTTAACATACCTTTCACAAAGTAGGGTGCTAGCTGATCTTTCGTAGAATTATACAAGCAAAGGTGTGTCTCGCTATTGATGGTACAACCATTGCTCCCGACATCAGACCTAACAGCCATACTCTAAACATGGGACTGAGCGTAAGGAGTTATACATGACCCGTATCCGTAGAGTCATTTTGGATGTAGATGGGACGCTGGTGGACAGCAATGATGTCCACACGCATGCTTGGGTCGAAGCCTTAGCACAACATGGCTACGATATTTCATTCGAGCGAATACGCAGTTTGATCGGCAAGGGTGGCGATAAAGTATTGCCGGAAACGACAGGGCTAGAAAAGGATAGTGATGAAGGCAAGGCGATTAGCAAGCAGCGCAGCGAAATTTTTAGAACGAAGTATCTGCCGACGCTTAAGGCTTTTCCAAGGGTCCACGAATTGTTACAACATATGCACGATCAAGGGCTGAAAATTGTCGTGGCTAGCTCGGCAGAAAAGCAAGAGTTGGATGCATTGTTGGAAGTTGCCGGTGCAACCGAGCTCGTAGAGCAGAAGACATCATCACAGGATGCCAAGAACTCCAAGCCAGATCCAGATATTGTAGACGTAGCGCTCAAGCATACTGGACTACAAGCTGGTGAAATGATCATGCTAGGCGATACACCATATGACTTGGAAGCTGCTACCAAGGCCGGCGTCGCAACCATTGCGTTGCGGTGTGGAGGCTGGGATACGCCTGATCTTCAGGGGGCTAAGGCAATCTACGACGACCCGGCTGATCTGCTCGCACACTATGATGATTCGCCTTTGGGCTCGATCATAAGATAACATTGCTGGAGCCACGAAAACAGCACCATTTCGGTGCTGTTTTCGTTACATTCTACACTCCGTCTTCGGCTCTAGGGGTACACTCCCCAGCGGCTGTAGAGTTGCGTGCCTAACAGCCCTAGCTCAACCTCATACGGTGTCCCGGCCTTATCTGGATGCCACTCGAAGCGGGCGCGCTCAAAATATTGCACGAGGTGTCCTTGCTCGTCAAACGCCTCCGATAGTGGCAACCCATAGATCGGTAAGCCACCATGTTGTTCCCAATAGCTCTTAAACGGATCACACAAACGATGTCCGGTCTCCGCATAATAATTACATTCTGGAGGCGGTGGATCAGGCTGCTTGGGAAGTGTTTGCCAGTCTACGCCCATCCGGCGGAGATAGTCGTCGCCTAAACGACCGATTTGCACTGCGAACGGTGTATTCCGGAGCGCCGGATTATATTCCATCCGATTGCGCTCGAAGTACTGGACTACGCGAGCTGCACCAGTTTGTGGATCGGATTCGGTCAGCGGCCCACTCAGTGGCAAGCCAAATTGATCGAGGCCGCCATTTGTTTGCCAGTAATCGAGAAATGGCGAGCTAATGTGATGTCCAGTCTGGGGGAAGAACGGCCCAGTTTTATTACGATCATCGCCCCACTCGACATACAGCGGCGTGCCGATCATGTCCAGTTGGACTTGCACCGCACCACTCGTTGCGATAAGTGCGAGTGCCTTGCCATCAGAGCGACGGACGGTAGCGCTAATACATGCACACGGGATGGTGAGCGTCGGCGCGGTTGCCCCGCCTATCCGCCATAGTACCACCGCTGCCCGGCCTTTTCCATCATAGCGGTATGCCCAAGTTCCCGGCATCGCTGGATCATTCCCATCGTGAAGGATGCCGCTCATGGTCAAGCCGCCGAGCACTTCGGTCATGGTCCGGTATGCCAAGAACGATGGCTTCCGTAAATCCGCGCTTCCCGGATCGAGTGGAAAACTACGGCGCAACAGGCCAAAATGATACTCTGCCTCATGATCATCATAGACCGGCCGATGATATAGCGCGTTCGGCGCTGAATCATCACGGAAGTCATACCAGAAGACGCGCTGTACATTCGGGTGAGCTAGTGCTAACAGGTACATCCGGACCATGAACGAGGCTTGATCATCTTCGGAAACGCCATAGGTACCGGCAAAGTTTGACCAGCCAACTTCGGTGATCCAGATTGGCTTTGCCCCCAAAATGTGATTAAGGCCATCGACGGCGTTCAACTCGGCTTCCACGTCCAGTGCTGTATCTCGTCGCCATGTAGCGGCTTCTGGGGGACCAGGCCGGTATGGATGGATCGCCAGGATATCAAATGAGTCCCAGCCACCCGCGTCATGCAATTGTTGGAGGTAGTCTAAGACGTCATATTCATGATCTTGATTGAGCGGAGACCAGATCGCTGCTACACCGCCGAGCACGATGACCGCCTCGGGATCTGCAGCCTTGATAGCGGCGCGCGCATAATTCAACACCCGTACATAGTCTTGAATTGTATACAAGCCATTCTCATAACCGAAGTTACGCAAATTTTCCTCGTTCCAAATCTCCCAGTATTTGATCTGACCCCGAACACGCCCGTAGCGCGCGACGGTGTTGTAGACATACGTGCCCCACTCACCAAGCCAGGCATCCAGCGGCGGATTTTGACCTTTGAACCAGGCGGGATTATAGTCCAGCAGCCCCAGAACATTAATCCCGGCACTGTGCATCTTGCCTATGGCGAGATCATAGTTATACATCCCACCACCTGGACCGCCCCAAACAAAAGCCCCGTCTTGTTGGGGTTGGACACGATCCCAAAAGATTTCTTCACGCGCCCATTGCACGCCGGCTTCCTTGAGGAGCTGAACAGCCGTACCCATTTCGTCTTCACGCACGCGATTACCAAACGCTGTCACCATGCCGAAAGGACTCGCCTTAGGATCGGCGGGAGCGGGCGTAGGAGCAGCAGCCGTGTGCTGCGGCCAGGTCACAGCAATCACGAGAAGGAGTGGAATGATGAGCCCGATACGTTTACGCATAGACCGTCCTCGTAAAGCAGTTGGAATACCATGATTGAAGTACATTGCTGTCAGTATACAGGTGATAGTTCGCTCCTTTACCGCTTTATAGATGACGTTTAGCTGACGTCTTATTGAACGTATGGGGAGCGTTGCAATATTCTCGTTCGAGCGATCAACAATTAGTGTGGTATCAGATCAGGCTCGTCAGGAAGCGAACGAACGAAGGCTGCGATAAGTTGAACCGTGTGTTCAACATCGCTGATCTGGATCATCTCGCTCGGTGAATGCATATAGCGGTTGGGTATGCTGATGATTGCCGTCGCAACACCGCTCCGACTATGATGAATAACATCCGCGTTCGTGCCGGTGTAGGCCGCCGTAACTTGAACAGTATAAGGAATTGCTGCGCGCTCGGCGTGCTCGCACAGCATGTCAAACAGCACAGGGCTATTCGCGGCACCTCGTGACAAGACGGCTCCACTCCCAAGACTGACTTCCCCCCATTGTTGCTTGTCGCCGCTGGGATCATCGGTTGTAAAGGTTACATCAACAACCAACGCAATCTGCGGGTTGAAATTCCAGGCAGCTGCACGGGCCCCTGCGCCGCCGATCTCTTCGTGAACCGAGGCACTGGCAGCCACGGTGGCATGCGGGCGCTCTTGAGCCAGAGCCCGTAATGCTTCGATGACGACAAAAGCACCAATCCGGTTATCAAGGCCTCGAGCGGCCAAACGTCCATGTGGCAACTCAAGGACGGGGGTGTCGATCACCGCAGTTGCACCGACGCGGACGAGCGACTGCGCTTCGGCTTTATCAGATGCCCCGATATCAATCCACAGCTCTTCGACTTTGGTCACGTGATCACGCGCTTCGCCTTTTAACAAATGGATCGGTGTTTTCCCGATCACACCGCGTACGACCCCATTGCGACCTTGGACGACGACACGCTGGCCCACCAGGACTTGATTATCCCAGCCGCCAATCGGCGCAATATACAAAAAGCCACCCTCGCTGATGTAGGTCACCATAAGTCCGATTTCGTCGATATGTCCATCCAGGAGGATACGGAGTGATCCGCCGTTCAGGATGGCTACCGAATTTCCACGAACGTCGGCGTGAACCTCGTCGGCAAAGGTGGTCGCATACTCACGCCATAGCGTGGCGGTCGCGGCTTCGTCCCCCGATGGACTCGGAGTTGCCAACAGTTGCTTCAGGAGATCAAGTTGTAAAATCATGCCTGTTGTCCTTTAAATCCGGCGGCATAGCATACCAGATCAACGCCGAAGTTGTGCATCATGGAAGCTAGTGCAGGATGCCCCGCTGGCGCATGAGGTGTAGAAGTAGTGTTTCGATTGGCAGACTGGTGGTGACTGGGACATAGGCGATACTTCGGCTGCTACAAAAGGTGCTGATCTCGTCGCGCCAGTTCGTTAAGCTCGTGTAATAGCGCGTGAGGAGATCGGGATCAGCCGTTAGGTCAACCGGTAGGCCGCCCTCAGCATCCATGAGCCGGAGATCACCGTCAATTGATGGTTCGATCTCTTCTGGCGCGAGCAGATGCAAGAGCGTGATTTCGAAGCGCCGCCTGAGGAGTGCTTGAAGGCCAGCTTGCCATTCAGCATCAAGCAGATCTGTACATAAAAGAAGTGGTCCTGGATTACGAGCTGTGCGTGCATAGCGGCGACCGACCTCGGCGAAGTCAGTTTGCGATCCAGGTTGGAGACCTTGCAGAAAGCGAAAGAGTGGAACGGCTCCTTGCTTTGTGCGTTGGAGCGGCATTTCGATAACACCGCTCTGCCCGAATGCTGTCAAGGTGACCCGGTCAAGGTTTGATAGCGCAATGTAGCCGACCGCACCGGTGACACGTTTCGCATACCGTAGTTTATTCGGCTGACCCCAATCCATGGAGCGACTCGTATCAAGCAGAAAGTGGATCGTCAACTCCTCCTCGGCCATAAAAAGCTTGAGAAAGAAGCGGTCCAAACGCGCATAAAGGTTCCAATCGATCTGCCGAAAATCATCGCCGGGTACATAAGCTTTGAAATCAGCGAACTCAACCGATGCTCCACGGCGTGGTGAACGTCGTTCGCCTTGTAAGTCACCGGCAAGTGCGCGCTTGGTGGCGAGTGCTAGCCGGTCAAGCTGAGCGAGAAACGAGGCATCAAATAGTTCGGGGTCAACGACGGATCCCGTCATGCACGCATACCGGTTTCGGGTGAGCCAGTGCCCACAGGTATTCTCACGCCTCGTCCCGAACTGTTTCCAGGATGCCACGAATCGTGTCGTCGCCGGTAATGCCTTCAGCTTGCGCTTCGAAATTCAAAATGACCCGATGGCGCAGAGCTGGCAGGGCAGCGGCCCGCAGATCTGTAAAGGCCACATTATAGCGACCGTCGAGCAGCGCCATGATCTTGCCTGCCAAGATTAATGCTTGCATGCCGCGGGGTGAAGCACCATAGCGCACATACTGTTTCGTAATCGGTGCGGCCTCTTTTGTACCGGGGTGAGTTGCAGCAATTAAGCGCGCCGCAAAGCGCAGGACATGTGATGCTACTGGGACTTCGCGAGCCAAGCTCTGCATAGCGACTAAGTGAACGCCGCTAAGCACTTTGTTCGGGCGGGCATTCTCCATACCGGTTGTGCGCAACGCAATTTCGATCAGGTCGTCTACTGGCGGAAAGGGCACATCGACCTTAAAAAAGAAGCGGTCAAGTTGTGCCTCGGGTAATGGATAGGTACCTTCCATCTCCAATGGGTTTTGGGTTGCTAATACAAAGAAGGGTTTATCGAGTTGGTGGATCGTTTTCGCGACGGAAACCGTTCGCTCTTGCATCGCCTCCAGCAGGGCAGACTGTGTTTTGGGCGTAGCCCGGTTAATCTCGTCGGCCAGCACAAGATTCGAGAAGATCGGACCGGGCTCGAAACGGAATTGTCTGCGCCCAGTCTCGTCTTCAGCGATGATCGTCGTGCCAACGACATCGGCCGGCATTAAATCCGGGGTAAACTGGATACGCGAAAAGCGGCAATCAAGCACATCGGCGAGCGTGCGCACCAAGGTCGTTTTGGCAAGCCCGGGCACACCCTCTAATAAGACGTTGCCGCCGGCCAAGAGGGTTATCAGCGTTTGTCGAATCAGGGCGCGCTGCCCGACGATCACTTTGCCAACTTCGGCTTCCACTGCGGTCGCCGCTGCGCGAAATTGCTCCGGTGAGATGGTTATGGTGGGAGAGGCGGTAGTCATCGATCATGATCCTTAATCGTTATGGCGCTGGGTTTAGTTGGGTAAAGTAGTCGCGCACATAGCCTTTGAGGTGTGGCGGAATAGCTGAACTATCAAGTGCCTGCTCAGCGGCATTATGGTAATCGTTATAAACCTGCTGGTATGGTACGAGCACTTGATTACTCTGTCCGGGCGCATACTGTCCGGGCGACACTTGCGTTTGACCGCTGCTACCCTGTTGGCCTGTGGCTTGTTCCTGTTTTCCTGGTTGCTTACCCGGTGTAAAGGGCTGGTAGATCGTATTGTTTTTACCGGTTCCCGCACCCTGGCCTGGTCCACCAGTCGACTGGACGTTGCCACGAGCGTTGCTGGTCCGGTTCCCAAGACTGTTGGCATTCGAACCACCGCCCTGTCCGGCTTGCTGACCACTTTGGCTCTGCGTTTGCTGGCTTTGTGCTTGGCTCTGCTGGCCCTGGCCCTGCGGACTTTGCGCTTGTTGCGCTTGTTGCCCTTGCCCTTGCTGGTTCTGCCCCTGGTCTTGTTGGCTTTGTGCTTGGCTTTGCTGGCCTTGTGGACTTTGCGCTTGTTGCGCTTGTTGTCCTTGGCCCTGTTGGACTGCTTGTTGACCCTGCCCCGCTTGTGCCACTGCTTGGCGACCTTCTTGTAACTTGCTGAGTGTCTGCTGCTGCGCCTGATTATTAGCCAGCCCTTGGCTGGTCTGTTGAGCGGTCTGGCTAGCTTGCTGTAGACTCTTACTGGCTGCCGCCTTGTCACCTTTCGCTAAGGCATCTGCAGCTTGTTGGAGTTGCTGAACTAACGGCTGATTGCTGTTGGCATTCGCGTTTGATTGCTGCTCAAGCGCTTGGCGGAGTTCCTGCTGCTGAGAACGTGTCAGCTTGTCAAGATTTTGTGCAGCTTGGGCTAAGACTTGGTCTGCCCGAGGTGCTTGCGAGGCTTGCGGCTGGGTTAGATGCTGGGCTTGCTCCAACTGGTGTGCAAGCTGCTCAATACCAGCTTGGCGTGCATCCGCTTGCGGGTCTAGCCGGGAACGCACTGACGCTTCGGTTGCGGAAAGCCGCGCAAGCGCTTCTTCGCGTGATGTTGGGTTCGCCTGTAACGCTTTTTGTAATGCCTGCAGTTCGTTTAACAGCTGTTGGCGCTCGGCTGCGGATAGGTCTTTGTTGTCACGGAGAGCTTGTTGCTGTGTCTCGATCGCCTTCGTTGTCTGATCAATGCTTTGAGCAATGGCTGCTTGTTGAGCTAGGACGCGCTGTTGTGGATTTGGTAACACAAGTAATGTGCTACCAAGCAGTAGTGGCAGGATCAGCCATGCGCTGGTGCGACGCTGAAAGGCCCAGCCAAGATCCCTAGGACGGGCGCGGCTGGCAAAGGTAACGGCATCAGCTCGTTGCAGCGCTTCAATCGGATCAGTAGACGGGTAGGCAACACGCTCCCAAGCTGTAGACAGCCGTTCATGAAGGCCAAGCAGCTGGTCGACTCGTCGTGCCGTGACCAGCGGCGGTTGGTGCCACGTGATCAGCAGCAGGCAGAGTCCACCAAGCCATACAATTACCGGCACCCAAGACCACAAGTCAAGATGGGGAATCGGTAACAAATGACCAGTAATTTGGAGTGCGACGAGCCCGAGCCCAGGAAACCATGCTGTGCGTTGTGCATAGCCAAAGGTGTCACGGAGCCGCAGTCGCCGCGCGAAAGGGCGCAAGCGCGAGTATAGTGCAGACTGATGAGCTTGCATTAAGGCCTCATACTGAGAATTGTACACGATTGACTAGCCCCCTGTGAGAGCTATGTATTTAGATTGTTAAACCGGTGTAAAGGTTCCAGGACGTTGATAGTGGGCGAAGCATTTATTCGTAGCTACTGCCCATAGGTCGGATCAGACAATTATGTAGGACTTTCGTCTTCTAATGCTTTACGGTCGCCATGGTATACTGCCCACTATGCGTTGTGGCAGCGGGAGGAATGATGGATCGTTCACTGATCAATGACCTGCTCGAAGATCCGAAAGTACAAGAAACGCAAACCCACATGCACCATTCGATCTCCAAGCACGATCATTTGCTCCGGTCGGCTCGAATTTCGTACAAACTTGCCCGTGTGATGAAGGCCGATATTGCGACCTGTGTACGGGCCGCAATGATCCACGATATCGACTCGCGTTTAGGAACACTGACGACGCACGGGGGAATCGCAGCTCGTTGGGCTGCCGCTCACGGCGAATCATATGCAGTGTGCCATGCAATCGAAACGCACATGTATCCTTTTAGCCCCCGACCCCGTACCCGCGAAGCGTGGGTTGTATCGCTGGCCGATAAAGCTGCATCGCTGACCGACCTCACGATTACCTTTACGGGAGCGTTGACCGGGCAAACCTGGCAACGTCGTCGCGACCTTCGAGCAAGTGATCCATTCTTTATTCCTGCGCGACGGCGTCTCCACCTCAAACGTATCAAACACTAGCGGTTCACTCACGGTTCCTCTGTCCTGCTTTCTGCTTCGGTTAACGTTGGCGCAGACGGTCGATCAAACCTCTCGGCTGCAATTTATGGAGCAAATGAAGCTCATATTGTTCCATACCTATTTTTTTGTCGATCCGTAAATCGTAGGTATTATCGGAAAAAATAGGTCCCCAATCGTTGTGCAGGTCTTGTTGTGGTGGTAGTAAATGAAGCTCTTCGGCCTTACGTTTTTGTGGATCGAGCAGTTCCTCGCACGTGTTGGCCGTCGCCAGCACTTCGCACTTGATGTTCATGGCCAACTCCTCTTTGTTGGGCGTGAGGTTCGCCAATATAGCAGAAGTTTTTAGCTGAAGCTACTCCCGTTGTCGCCCCCAAAACTGCCCCCACCGCTATCGCCACCAGAGTTGCCACCGCCACCACTATCGCCAACATTGAAGCTCCCGCCTCCGCCACTATCACTCCAGCTGGAGCCACCACCGCTACTGCTATCGCTCCAACTCTGCCCGCCACCACCACTATCGCTCCAGCTTTGACCTCCACCTGAAAGGTCAGGCTGGACTGGTTGAGTAGAATCGTTTGGTGGATTGCCAAACGGCGGAGGAGTACCGTAACCGCCACCCCAGCCACCCCCCCAGCCACCATACCCACCCCATGGAAAAAACCCACCTCCCCACCGGCGCCGGCGTCGAGGATATCCTCCCATCATCGGTCCCTCCATCATTGGACCGTTGTACGGCATACTGCGCCGCGTCCGTGCTGACGAACGCATGATGCTTATCACAACGAACAAGAAAAAGATCACGAGGACGCACAGTACCGGTGAAAAGGCTAGATTAGTAACTCTGCTGCTTGGAAGGACGTTAGGACTGTTTGGGAGAGCAGCTGGTTGTATGTTGGGATTACTTTGAGATGACGCTGGTTGATTAGTCAGATTGGCATCGGGAATGGCACTCGATGGGAAGCGCATACTCACGGCTAATGACTGACCGCTGAGTGAACTCGTCGGCACCAGTTTAATACCTTGTCCAGATGATGTTTGCTCTACGTTAAAACCGGATGTCTGAGTCTGTAGTTCAGAAGGCTGGATCGGGGCTACAAAGTTAATCTGTGCGCTTGCAGCATTCGTGGCCGGGCAACTGCTCCCTTGGCAGAATAGTTTTAACTGGAGCAGGGGTTGGCCTTGGTCCAGCCGAATGGCCTGGCCGACAATATATGAGATCGTCATCGTGTGCTGTGTAGCAAGCGGATCACGAAAATAATAATCTACTTGGAGGCGAGTTCCATTATCGTCACCGCTAAAGGTGCCAGTTGCTCCTGTGGTATCGCGCTGGTACGGCTGTCCATCTTCAGCGACCTGAATCTGGCGTACACGTCCATAGTTGCCGGTGTCGAAGTGTAAGCTACCCTTATGAACTGATCCGCTATCGACGACGAGGCGCTGAGATTCGGTGAATTCGAGGTCACCATTCTTCGCGACGTTAATCTGATAGTCGTAGTTGGTCCAATGGACTTGAGGGGTTTGAGCACTTGCCAAGGTCGGCAGCCATGCTAGCAAGGCCACTACTGCAATTAATAAACGTAATAAACGGCGCATGCCATATATCCTTTAGCTATAAGCTAGGAAGAGTCTACCATGGCTGTACATGTTCATGCGCAGCTATCAAGAATCGGCAGCCTATCATCTCTCGATTGGTGCATACGATTCGGCATTCCATACGTACTTAAGAACGAGTACTTTTTACAAGCCCGCTGCAAGCTTGACACGTGTCGCCGCCGCTCTTATAGTGGCTTCCCCCTTTGGGGTATGGGGTGGCGGTCTGTATCTTGCAGCATCACCAAAATACCTGATGATGGTCGTGTTCGGCAAAGCCGGACCGACACTAGCATATAGAAATTATGACAGATACGCTTAATCCGCCGCCTTTAGGCGAACAACCGGTTCCGCAGCAGACGCTTGTGGGTGATCAACCTGTGGGCGAACCATCACCTGCTGATTTGCAACGGGTGGCAGCCGAAGTCGATGAAGATATTGACCTGGATGAGTTGCAGGAGCTTGTGCCTGCGACCGACGCTATTACCCGGTACTTGCGTGAGATCGGGCGAACGCCGCTCCTTAACGCTACCCAAGAGGTTGACCTTGCCCAAACGATCGAGGCAGGCAAAGCAGGTCGGGCTGCTCTGGCCGATGCTCAGGTCGATCTGTCGCCTACCGATCGGCTGCAGCTAAAGCAGGCAGTTGAGCGCGGTAATGATGCACGCCAAAAGCTCATTCAATCAAATCTGCGACTCGTTGTTAGTGTTGCGAAAAAGTATATGGGTCGTGGTATGCCTTTGCTGGACTTGATTCAGGAAGGTAACATTGGCCTGATGCGAGCCGTCGAAAAGTTTGATTGGCGCAAAGGTAATCGCTTTTCTACGTATGCGACTTGGTGGATCCGGCAAGCAGTAACGCGTGCGCTGGCTGAGCAAAGCCGTTTGATTCGACTTCCGGTGCATCTTGGTGAATCGCTTGGCCAGATGCGACGTACGGCCGAGCGCTTGGCAATTGCCCTCCAACGTGAGCCAACGCATGCTGAACTCGGTACGGCGCTGGGTCTACCCGAAGAACAGGTCAAGCGTATGCTTGAAGCTGTGCGTCAGCCAATCTCCTTGTCGCTGCCAGTCGGTGAGTCCGGCGAGTCACAGTTCGGTGACTTTATCGAGGACGATCGTATAGCTCCGCCCGAAGAACAGGCCAACCGTTCGTTGATGGAACGGGATTTGGTTCAGGCGATGAGTGAACTTCCGGATCGCGAACGCACGGTACTCGAATTGCGCTATGGCTTGCACGATGGACAACGTCGTACACTCGAAGAAGTTGGTCGAATCCTGGGTATTACTCGCGAGCGGGCACGCCAGATTGAAGGCGAGGCACTACGGCGTCTGCGTACCTCCGAGTCCGGGTCAGGACTGCGTGGCTACCTCGAATAAAGATCGGAGAGGAGATCAGCATGCGCTTGAGTGAAGATAAAATTCGGCGAATCGCTGAGCAGGTGATCGATGATCTGCAAGAGCGAGGACTGGTCAAGTATACGACGGTGGGTTCGGCTGCCCGCGCCGAGCGGGTCAAGGTGGTCTATGACGTGATCGCCAGGGATATGCAGGTTGAGGCTGAGATTGATACCGAAGTTGATCGTATCATTGGTACCTATAGCCGCACACTGAAAGCAACCGAACAAGATATTTTACGCCGGAAGCATAAAGACGAGGTCGCGAAGCGGCGAGGCTTTGAGCTTTAGGCCTTGCCTAGCTCCATATGGCTGCTCCATCTTTGCTGTATAGTCGCATCTATGCCGTGATTCGCTGTATTCCTGCCGGCGAAGTTGCGACTTATGGGATGATTGGACAGTTGGTCGGCTGTCCAGCACGAGTTGTCGGGTATGCACTACATTACCTCCGGACGTCAGCTGAAGAGCCGGTACCATGGCAACGGGTCATCAACTATAAAGGTGGTATCTCGACTGCTGGACCGGAGCAACGGCAATTGCTTGAGGAGGAAGGTGTTGTCTTCAATGCTGAAGGTCGCGTGGATCTTCAGCGTTTTGGATGGGATGGTCGCGGGGCTCAAGCAGTGATATGAAGTTGATCGATGCAGTCCAAGCCATCATTGAGGATATTCCGTCTGGGCAAGTTTGGAGCTATACAGATATTGCAGAGAAGCTTGGATTTCGCGCAGCCCGGCACGCAAAAGATGTTCGGACTGCGGTCGTGGCATTAGTAAATGATCAGCAGCGCCGCTGTCCTTGGTGGCGTGTGGTAGCCAATAATGGACAACCGATACCCGGAGCAGCTATGGTACAGCAAGCCATGCTTCAAGGTGAGGGTGTGCATTTTAATGCTGACGGGACAGTTAACGTGCAGGCGTTTGGTCGGCATGTACGAGATGTTCCGCAAATTGAGGATACTGCTTCGTAAACGGTACCCAGATGTCACCTTCGACGTCGGGTTGGTTGGAGCGGGCAATGTTGAAGGTAACCTGGAGTTCTTGCAAGGCCCGGTCAAAGAGCCCTCGCTCTTTGCGATCCGTCATACCTATGACTTGGCGTAATGGAACAGTCATGATGGAGCCTTGCTGAATGATTTTCCAAAGCTGCTGTGCCACCGCGCCGCATTGTTCTACGGGCTTATGGTATTGCTGGTAGAGCGCTCGGAGCTTTTCCATGCTCATTAGGACGGCTCGTCCCCCTTTGATCTTGCCATAAAAGATTTCGTCGGGATACGTGGCCGGAAGCGCATTCTTCCAACTCCACACCTTACCCATCTTCTCTCCCCACCCACCTTCGCCCGGTTGCTTGTCTAGGAAATCCACTGCATCCCAGAGGGTTGGCAACTTGCCTTTCGTGTCCTGCAGTATGCCAATCATGCCCATTGCTAAAACGAAATCGCGGGCTTCCTCAAGCGTATGTACGCTGTTTGCATAGAGCGGTTGCATAGTCAGTTCCTTCAAGGGTGGTGGGTTAGCCGGATCAAATGGTTGGCAATGGGGACAAAAAAAGGTCATGCGTTCCAATGGACCCTGGCGCACCATTTGAATGCTCGTTCCACAGTTGAAACAAGGCTGCCCACTCCTCCCATAGACATAACCAAGCTTGCCGGTCGCCTGCTGTAATGAAGGGGGCAAGAAGACTTCTTTGAAACCCTGGGTCGTATAGGCGAGCTGCATCAGCCGACGGCTGACATCGATCAGTTGTAAGAACTCATCGTGACTTAGGCTACCAGAGTGACGCAGCGGATGCAAGCGCGTTTTGAAGAGAATCTCGGATTTCAGAATGTTACCGATACCGGCTACAATGGTCTGATCCATAATCGCCGTGCCTAGTGGAGTTTCGCTGGCCACATGGAGTCGTTGCCATGCTTCGTGCATGTCGCGCTCCTGCCAATCGTCCTTCAACAAATCTGGCCCTAGTTCACTCGTTTGATGTTGAGCTAGTGCCGAGGCATGAATCAAATCGGCCTTGGGTGCAGAGAACAAGACCACAACGTGCGTAGCTGTCTCGATGACAATGCGAGCTTTGCGTTTTTCCTTCAACCATGGCTCCGTCTTCCCGTAGACATGCCAACTGCCCCACATCAACATATGGGTATAAAGCGTCCAATCATTCTCTAGATCAAAGAAAAGGTTTTTGCCGTGGACACGAACGCAACGAACAAGTTGTCCTTGCACTTTCCCTGCCCAGTCCTCGGCCTTAGCCTTTTTGAACTGACTTTCAAAGTGCTCAATACGTTGGTCTTGCAGGACTCTACGTAATGTATCGCCTGTTACACGGATTGTTGGACCTTCAGGCATAAGCTCTCACGGAATAACTCCTTCTTCTTAAGCCTAGAGAACAGTAAGCAAGAACAAGGCCACATAGTTTGCCAAGACTGGTGCAGCAGGAGCGCAGTGCTATACTGGCACATGTTGTCTAAGGGCGTGCGGGTACGGGAGGAGCGGTCCAATTGGAGATAAGCATGTTGTTGAGCCATTCGACATTTACAGAATTGGTCGATGCTTTAGAACTGTGCCTAGGTAGTTCACACGTGCATCTCCACGACCTGGAACCGTGGAGTCACGATGGTACTGAGCTCTCCACATTACCTGATGTGGTTGTTGAGCCAGGTTCGACAGCAGAAGTAGCGGAGGTCGTCCGGCTTGCAGTTGTCAACAAAGTGCCGTTGGTCACCCGTGGGGCCGGTTCCGGACTTGCGGGTGGTGCTGTGCCACAACGTGGCGGGATTGTCCTCAGTATGGCACGCATGAATCGTATTCTCGAAATCGACGCACCGGCCATGACGGTCTGTGCTGAAGCGGGCGTCATCACCGGTGACCTGCAAGCGGCGGTGGAGGCACAAGGCTTGTTTTATCCGCCCGACCCCGCAAGCCTCAGCATTTGCAGTATCGGTGGGAACGTTGCCTGTAATGCCGGCGGTCCACGTGCCGTTAAGTACGGTGTGACGCGTAACTATGTGTTGGGCTTAACGGTAGTTCTTCCAAGTGGCGAGATCCTTAAGCTAGGATCAAAGACACATAAGCAAGCATCTGGCTATGGCTTGCTCCATCTGTTCGTTGGCTCGGAAGGGACGCTCGGCGTTATTACCGAGGTAACCTTGCGCTTGCTGCCCAAGCCACCGGCACGTGCGACCCTGATGGCACTCTTTCCAACGCTGCTTGCCGCCAGCACAGCCGTCACCAGCGTGCTCCACCATGGCAGCTTACCATGCACAATCGAACTCCTCGATCACACCGTGCTAACGGCGATTGAAGCACATCTTCATCTGGGATTAGCTCCTCAAGCACAGGCAATGCTGCTGATCGAGCAGGATGGACTGCACCTACCCGCCCTAGCTGATGAACTGGCGGTCGTGCAAGCTGTGTGTGAAGCACACGGGGCTTTTGGAGTGGAGATTGCTACGGAACAGCACGAGCGTGACCGGTTGTGGATGGGACGGCGGAGCATTTATTTTGCGCTTAAAGCACTTGCTCCAAACCTGCGGAATGAAGACATCGTCGTCCCGCGCTCGGTTATTCCGGAGATGGTGGAGCGGATCAAGGCAATCGGAGTCGAGACCGGCCTGCAGATCGCGGCATTTGGACATGCGGGCGACGGCAACCTCCATCCCGGCATCTTGTTCGATGGGAGTGATCCGGAGCAACGGCTTGCCGTGGAGCATGCTGAGGCCGCTATTGTACGGGCGACGATTACCCTTGGCGGAATGGTTTCGGGCGAGCACGGCGTGGGCTTGATGAAGCGAGCCTATCTGGAAGATGCGATCGGTCCTGGAGCGATAGCCCTGATGATGCAACTAAAGCGAGGCCTTGATCCCCACAATATCCTGAATCCAGGCAAAATCTTCGAAGGGGAGGAGTAGAAACAGAGTTCCTAGCCCATCATAGTTTTTCAAAGGCAGAGATACCGATAATCATTATTCTATCCCACTCGCCTCTAACTATATCATACACAGGAAAGGGAAACTGATCAGTATGTCCGAACTCATATTACCACCAGGGCCACTCATTTCGACCGACTGGCTAGCTGCTCACCTTGAGAACCCAGCCTTGCGGATTGTCGATGTGCGCGGCGTCGTCAAACCGCCAACCGACCCAAAGCCGCATTACTTTGCTAGTCCCGACCTGTATGCGCAAGGTCACATTCCCGGAGCGGTTTTTGTGGATTGGACCAGCGATATTGTGGACCTCTCCGATCCAGTCCCCGTTCAAGTCGCCCCACCCACGCAGTATGCCGAACTTATGGGGCGCCTCGGCATAGGTGATGATACATCCGTGATTGCCTATGATACGACACTGCCGTTCTTCGCGGCGCGCCTGCTGTGGACGTTACGCTATTATGGACATGCGAATGTACGGGTGTTGGATGGAGGGATCAAAAAATGGCAGGCCGAAGGCCGGCCCTTAGAAACAATGATTCCGCGCTATACCGCGTCGCACTTTATACCCCGACCTCAACCTGCTTTACGACGTACGGTCGAGGAAGTACTTGCGGCATTGGATGGTTCGGGCGTATTGATCGATGGTCGCAGTGTGGAAGAATTTCACGGAGAGCAATCGCGGGCTGCGCGGGGTGGCCATATACCAGGTGCACGTAATGTGCCATATCGTGATCTCGTTACCGGTCCGCATGATACATTTGCTCCACCGGAGCAACTGCGCGAGCGTTTTCTGAACGCCGGTGTAGACATCGAAGAGGCACGCACACAAGATGTCGTCGTGTACTGTAATGGTGGTGTATCAGCACTGGTTACTGCACTCGGCATGGAGCTAGCCGGTGGACCGCAGGCAGCCCTGTATGACGGATCATGGAACGAGTGGGGCAATCGCGATGATTTGCCACTTGAGCGATAAAACACACATCAAGTGACCATCTAAAAAGGACGCCGAACTGCCCAACGTAAAGCTAATGGACGGAAGAGCGAGCGTACCATAAGTTCAATTGCTGCAAATGGTCCAATCACTTGGTCAGCATCGGTTGCCCCGTTATAAACACCAGTAAATCGCGCTGCATAGTCGGAGTCGTCAGCCAGCGGCCGCAGTAATACGTGCTCAAACCACGATAGCTGTTGCCGCTTGGGAACTTTGCTCGATTGATAAGTCAAGTTGTACAAGGCCTTCGTCTCACGGTCTCGGGTCTGTTGGTATGATCGCATCGCATCGTTCCAGGCAGAACCGGCACGCCATTGCTGCCAGCTGTCTGCAAAAAGCTCGGCTGAACGCAAGGCATCATGAATACCCTGACCCGTTACGGGGTCTTTCATATAGCCCGCATCGCCGACGAGTGCCCATCCTGGACCAAATGGAAGCCGGTAATATGCTGGGCGTGGCTCCTGCCCTTTAACTGGACCAACGCGCTCGGCACCACGGCCCCGTTCTGCAAGATCTGGGATTGAGCGCCAAAGTCGCTCGAATTCAGTCTCCACATCGGCCTTCACACGGGGCCAAAGCTGTTTATGTACGCCGACCGAGATCGCAGTCAAACCATTGTCTGCCGGGAAGACGAGCACCCCAAAGCCGCTGCCACGGTATGAAATCGACTGAGCCGGCATATGCTGGACGAAGCCACGATAATAAGCATAATAGGGTGCATTCTGCCCTTTACGTCGCCTGTATTCACGTGGCTTGGTATTACGAGCGACGATTGAACGCATACCATCAGCACCCACGACAACATCGGCATACAGCGTTTCTTCCGCGCCACCGCCCTGCCGTCCACGTACACCGATGACTCGACTATCCTGCCATACTAGACCAGTAACTGTGAAGCCAGTTCGCAGAGTAACGCCCGGCTGCTGTCGCGCATGGTCGATCAAAATCTCGTCTAATACCTCACGCCGTAAGCCCAGGTTATAATTGATGCCATGATACGGGAGCACCGGCGCGAATAGGTGCAGGTCGTCGAGCCAGGCACCTCCGTGATACATGCGAGTCCCGCCTGCCGCTTCCACACGCTCCCGGATACCCAGCTTATCGAGTAAAGCAAGCGAGTTCGAGAAGAGAACCGGGACCGAGACGGGGGCAGACGGGAAGGTCGCGCGTTCAAGTAGTAAAACGCGGGCTCCTGCCTGGCTCAAGAAGGACGCCGTAGCACTGCCGGCGATCCGCCCACCGACTACAATTGCATTGTAAGGAGCCATGTGATCCTCTTTGTGATAAAACGTACAAACTTCACTATACGCTTATCGTTCTCTTGAGGCAAGCACTCAGGTGTTGTGTCAGGCGCTTCGATCTGGTATAGTCCCAACTCTGCCATCCACCGGAAGGAGAGCTATGCAAACCCAGCGCGAGCAACTTGGTGTCGTCGTAGCCGGTTCCCTAACCGAAGGGTTAGAGGTACGGCTAGCCGGGGACGTGTCAGTCGAAGATCTGCGCGTTGGACAGTTTGTGGTGATCCAGGGCGACCAACATCAATTTTTCTCCATGATCAACGATGTCGAGCTTGGCGCGTCGAACCAGGATGTGCTAGCCCAGCCGCCGGCCCAAGGTGACGATTTTTCACGGCGGGTGTTCGGTGGTACCACCACCTACGGTAGCTGTGCCATTGCGCCGATGCTGATGCTATCAAGCGATGTGACAGAAGGGCTGCGACCGGTGCGCACCGTGCCGCGCCACTTTGCCCCGGTCTTTGCTGCCGACGCCGAGACGTTTGGTCAGGTTTTCGGTGAGGAAAGCACGACGAAGTTTCAACTCGGTATGCCACTTGACATGGATATTCCGATCTGCCTGGACTTGCCACGTTTCGTCGAGCGCTCTAACGGCGTCTTTGGCAAGTCGGGCACCGGAAAATCCTTCCTCACCCGCCTGCTTTTGTGCGGTGTCATTCGCGGCAATGTAGCCTCGTCGTTGATCTTCGATATGCACTCCGAGTATGGTGGCGACTCGGAAGCCGAGGATGGCACGTATGTCCGAGGCTTGCGCCAGCTCTTTGGCAGTGAAGTACTTGTGTACTCACTTGATCCCCAGTCGTCGCGGCGGCGGAATGTCAAAATCGACTCGGAGGTGGCCGTCAGCCTGGATCAGATCGATGTTGAGGATGTGATTTTGCTCCAGGAAGAGCTAAATCTCACCCCGACGGCTGCCGAGTCGTCCTATTTGCTGGTTGATCGCTTCCGGGGTAGTTGGCTACGCGAATTGCTCAAGATGGATGCAGCAGGCTTGAATACCTTTGCGGACGAGGTTGGTGGGCATGCCGGAGCGCTAGGAGCACTGAAACGCAAGCTTGAAAAGGTAGCTAGGCTTGGCTTTGTACGAGAAAGCGCGCCCGACGGCATTATCGATGGATTGATTCAGGCCTTATCTCTGGGCAAGCATGTAGTTCTAGAGTTCGGTCAATATAAGGACGCCTTGTCCTATATGTTGGTCGCAAACATCTTGACCCGCCGAATTCATGCACGCTGGGTCGAGCAGACCGAGAAATACTGGGCCAGCCGTCAAGCAAGCGATAAACCGCGTCCGCTCATGTTGACGATCGAAGAAGCGCATAAGTTCTTAAATCCCCAGGCGGCTCGTCAAACGATCTTCGGCACGATTGCGCGGGAGCTCCGCAAGTACAGTGTCACATTATTAGTTGTCGATCAGCGACCGTCGGCGATCGATAGCGAGGTCATGTCGCAGCTTGGCTCACGCGTGACCGCACTCCTCAATGACGAGCGAGATATTGACGCTGTCTTTACCGGGGTAGGAGGTGCCGCTAAACTGCGGGCCGTTTTAGCCTCACTCGACAGCAAGCAGCAAGCCTTGATTCTCGGGCATGCGGTGCCGATGCCGGTCGTTATTCGCACCCGGCCCTATGATGAAGCCTTCTATAAGGCGATTGCACCTACCACAGTTCGTCGATCATCCGAACGCGTGCTGGCCGAGGTCGATGAGCTTTTTTGATGAACATCAGCACATGGTACGGCACCTATGTCTGGGCGTTACGCCAGCGATATATGCACGCCGTGGCGCTACATTTCGTGCGTTTGTCACGCGGACAATTGTTGTCATAGCAACACTCCTTTTGTTAGGCACAATCTTGGTTGGTATCGTTCCGGATGAACTTCCGGCACTGCTTCCGCAGCCAACACCACTACCAACAGCTACACCACTACCGGCCCCTGATTTGAATATTCGTGAGCAAGATGTTGTTCTCAGCCAGCCCTTAGCGGAGGGCGTTCCATTCACGGCGACCGTAATGGTGCGAAATCTGGGGGACGTAGCCGCCGAGCGGGTGCAGGTCTTGCTTAGCGTTGTGCGCACGGCTACCACTGGTGAGCAAAACATTGTCGTGGGCAGTGCAACCAGCGGTCCGATCACAGCACGCGCACTCCTCCCGGTGGCTGTAGTCATCGCACCGGTAGTAGCGCTGGTACCGGGTGAGTACCACTACCATGCTAGTGTTAGCATCATACATGGTCCCGCTGATCGCAATCTTCGCAATAATGCTGCGCCGGTCGGTATGTTCGCTTTGGCTCCTCCACTCCACCATTGCTCGGGCACAGCTGATCTAGCACTTGGTCAGAAGGATGTGCTTCTACACGGGCAGGTCATGGATATTACTATACATAACAACGGACCAGAGACGCTGTATAACGTGCAACTCATAGTACATTCACTCGATGATATACCATATGCCGATCACGCTTACCATGTTGCCCGCGTGCTCCCATGTGGTGGGATTGCCTCACTCGCTGCTTTTCGTCCCTCAGGCAAGCTAGTGGTTGAGGTTAATCCAGTAAGCAGTGTGCCGGTCACCTCCGAAGCAAACCATAGCAACAATCAGGTTATCGTTGATGGTGTCGACTAGCGTTGGCATAAAGGTGGAGCAAATGGTACGGTGTATGCTATGATACTGCTCAAAGGCCGGAGATCATATGTGTGGACGCTTCACGCTTAAGACACCGCCAGAGCAGCTCGCTAGACAGTTCAAACTAACGGATATCCCATCGGTTGCCCCACGCTATAACATTGCTCCCACCGATGACATAGCCGTCGTACGGACGACCGAAGAAAGTACTGAACGGAGCTTTGCGCTCCTCCACTGGGGCTTTGTGCCAGCCTGGGCCAAAGATCCCGTAGTTGGCAATCGCATGATTAATGCCCGGGCGGAAACAGCCGCGACTAGCCCCGCATTTCGCCAAGCCTTCCGTCATCGCCGCTGCCTCATTCTCGCAGACGGTTTCTATGAATGGCAGCGTGCAGGTAAGAACAAGCAGCCCTTTTATTTTCAACTGAAAGACGGGGAGCCATTTGCCTTCGCCGGGTTGTGGGAACAGTGGCAGGCGGCGGATGGTAAGCAATTGGCCTCTTGCACACTACTCACAACGACCCCGAATGCTATGGTTCGTCCTATCCATGATCGGATGCCTGTGATGCTAACGCCCGACATATATGATCACTGGCTCGACCCTAACAATCAAGAGCCAAGCGCAATCCAGCCGCTCCTGCATCCTTTCGATGCAGACGCCATGCTCACCTATCCAGTCACACCACTAGTCAACAACCCGCGCAACGATGACCCACAATGTATCATGCCACTTGATAGCTGATGATACGGCTCCGAGTTGCTTACTGAAGAGCGGCGTCATGCTCATTCGTGAGCGGCTCACCCCATTGCTCCTGGAACGCTAGCTCATGTATACCTTTACGTTGAGGCGAGGTCCAATCGATCGTCGGTCGTTTGATATCGGGGTTAACGTAACCCAGGCGGAGCATGAGGAGCAGTTCAAAGTTATCGGGTATCTGGAGCAACTGGCTTACGCGCGCCCATTGCGTAGGGATCTCTTGTGGTGTACTAACGAATTGGAGCCCCATTCCGAGAGCAGTAGCGGATAACCAGATCGTCTGTACCACAGCGCCCAGCGAAATCACTGAGTACAAACTACTGAGCTGATCCGGCTTGTACTCAGTGCGGTTAAGCGCAAGACCAAGCAACAAGGGTGAACTCTCCACGAGCTTGCGAGCATCGTTGCCCAGCACACGCGGTACCTGCATGGCATTGACCACCTTGTTGCCCTGGTCCGTAAAGAGATACTTGACGAAGGGCTTGAGCACGTTGGGCATCGTATCGAAGTGAATACCATCATGGGTGGTATCCACCTCATGTTGGTTGAAGCGGAAATAGCGCCGATATTGCTGCCAGAACTCACCATTCTCGATCAGTTGGCGCATCGACTCACCCGCAATGTGTCCGATCTGCTTGCGCCGAGCAGCATTCTCAACCAAGATAAAGCGCCACGGCTGCGAATTAAAGTGCGAGGGTGCGCGCGCCGCCATCTCCAACAGGCGCTGCTTATCCTCTTGGCTTACCGGTCGACTGTCAAACGCGCCATTCGTTGTATGGCGCGCATGAATGGCATCGTAGAGATCCATAGCTTCCTTGATAATACATCAGCGACAGATCCTACCATATATGTATGGCCTAAGCTCGACTTTACCCTCGGTGTAGGGTAAACGCAAACCGTGTTCCAGCACCTGGCTCGCTCCATACAGCGATCGTGCCACCCTGAGCCTCAACCAGCCCTTTGGCAATCGTTAGACCGAGACCGGCACTAGATGTTGGCTCAGCGATAGCGCGAGTGCGTGAACGCTCACCGCGAAAGGCGCGTTCAAAAACATGCGGTAGATCGTCAGGTGAGATGCCTTCGCCCGTATCTTGCACCTCGACTTCCACCATTCGCCCTTGGGCAGCGGCGCGCAAAAAGATGGTCCCGTCACTGGGTGTGTGACGCAAAGCGTTACCAATCAGATTGTGGAGCACGCGCTGCAGCTTCGGTGGACTCATCAGTACCGGATCGATATCACCTGCAACCTCACCCACGAGCCGCACACCGCGCTCCTGGGCCTGAGGTTGAAAGCTCTGG
Source organism: Herpetosiphonaceae bacterium (assembly GCA_013821605.1). Lineage (GTDB taxonomy): Bacteria > Chloroflexota > Chloroflexia > Chloroflexales > Kallotenuaceae > JACDGP01. The sequence goes on along the minus strand of JACDGP010000008.1, from coordinate 45,051 downwards.
AGTGTGTCTGAAAGCAGATCATGGAGCGAGGCCTGCTCAAGCGTCACACGTAATACACCAGCGTCGATCTGTGCCAGTTCGAACAAATCGTCGACCAACTGGCTCAAGTGGCCAATTTGACGCTGAGCCGACCGTAAGTAACGTTCTTCAGTGGCGGGATCATCGACCATACCATCGGCCAGCGCCTCGATCAACGCCTGCGTAGCGGCAAGTGGTGTGCGCAGATCATGCGACACAGCAGCTATTAGATCGCGGCGTGACTGTTCTAGCGCATGCTCTTGGTCGGCTATTTCACGCAGCGTGCCGGCCATACGATTAAAATCGCTGGCCAAGAGCGCAATTTCATCATGGCCCTGTACGGGCAGCGTCGTATCAAGCTTGCCGACGGCAAAGTCGGCAGTAGCACTCCGAACCCGCTCAATACGGCGTGCCAATGGGACAGCATAGAGGAGGCTCCAGCCTACGGCTAGGAGCGCTGCAAATAATACGATCAGCAGTAGGAGGGTCAGATCATGAGTTGAAATAAACATGGCGCGCGCCGCCGCCAGCATCATACCCAAGACTAATAGGTTGCCTACCAAGCCCGTCGCGAGCAGTTGAGCACGTACGCCCCCCCAACGACCAAGCACGAGCGGCTGCATAAGGAGCAGGGCTAGCAGTGCCACACCGCCGCCGACCTCAGCAAATAATATCGCTATAGCTGGTGCATCAGCGGGTGGCAGTGGTAATAAAGTCATGCCGAGGGCTAGGGTTATGCTGAGTGCTGCTGCTACAAAGAGCAGGACGAGCATGAGGCGCCGTAGCCGACCTGTCATGGAATACCCCAGCGGTATCCGACACCCCAAACGGTGACAAGATAGTGCGGGTTCGCCGGATCGCGTTCGATTTTTTCGCGTAGTCGGCGCACATGGACGGTGACTGTGCTCATATCAGCAGCAAAATCATAGCCCCAGATCGCATTCATCAATTCATCGCGGGAAAAGACACGATGCGGATGCGTCGCCAAATAATGTAAAAGATCGAACTCCCGGACGGTTAGCGTGGCAGGCACTCCAGCAACGAGAACTGTTCGGGTGTTGGGGTCGATCCGCAACTCTCCAGCCTGTAGGATTTGTTTTGGTGCTTGGGTTTGTGCTGTCTCACTGGCGCGCCGCAATACCGCCTGAACCCGAGCCGCAAGCTCACGAGCGCTGAAGGGCTTAGTGACATAATCATCGGCACCGACGCCCAAGCCGATAATGCGATCTTCTTCTTCGCTCTTTGCCGTCAGCATGATGACCGGCACGCGCCGCTCGGCTTGGATGCGACGACATACCTCAAGGCCGCTGATCTTCGGCAACATCAAGTCAAGCACAACTAAATCAGGCTGCTGCTGGCGGTGCAGCCGAAGCGCCTCTTCGCCATCTGCTGCCGACAGGACAGTGTGACCATCGCGCCGCAGATATAGTTCTACGACCTCGCGAATGTTCGGCTCATCGTCCACCACCAGAATCGTCGCCATTGCCATATCCGTGTGTACTGGGCTGAGTTGCGATTGTAGCATGAACGTATCCTCAGCTTTGCTCGTGGAGTAGATACTGAATCCATTGCTCGGTGCGATCATAGGCACCTTCGCCAACGTGCTGAAAGCGAATGTTACCCTGCTTATCGACCAGATATAAGCTCGGCCACGCATTCTGGTTATAGGCCTGCCAGGTTCGGCCATCATTATCGATGGTCACAAGATACTTAATGTCGAGGTCCTTCAACGCTTGGCGCACGTTTGGAATCTGACGTTCGGTACTGAACTCTGGGTAGTGCACACCGACAATGGTGAGGCCTTGTGAGGCATACTTGGAGTGCCATTGGCGCAATGCAGGTAGTACGTTGCGGCAGTTGTAGCATTCGAAGGTCCAAAACTCGACCAGCACCACCTTGCCTTGTTGTCGTAATGCTGCGAGCGAGGTGCGTTCGCCATTCAGCCAGACTTCGTCGGTTATCTCCGGCGCAGGTCGTGGACGGGCAATGCCATCAGGTGGTGGTCCGGCCACCACCTGCTTAGTGGGAGCGACCGGTACGGGAGTTGATGGCGGAGTTGTAGCGGTCACCGGAACTGCTACGGTGTTGGTTGTAGGCACTGTCGTAGTAATAGGAGCAAGAGCAACCACTGGCTCTCGGGTTTGGGTAGCCGCACTGCTGGCTGTGTTGGCGGGCGTTCCACAAGCTGCCAGCACCATGAGGGTCAGCAGTAGGGTAGGTAGAGCTATACGTGACATGGTCATCTCCTTCAGTCTAATCTAAGCCGCAATCTGAACTTTGATTGTATGGTAGCCACTGGCACCATCGGGATGAGGTGCTGTCACCTGTGATGGTTGCGGTTGTCCCTTCCCATCAACGGCACGCACCTTGACGGTGTGCGCTCCTGGCGTAGCCGCCCAATCGTAGCGCCAGAAGCGCCACTGTGGTTTGGTCTGAGCCGCTTCCAGGACAGCTGGTTGCCAAGTACCGTCATCGATCTGAACCTCCACCCCTGTGACTCCCCGGTCACCAGCGAAGGCGATACCGCCGAGCGGGACCTTGCCATTCTCGCGCTGGAAGTGGTCACGCGTATCGATCGCCGACGTCGTCTTGACGACCGCAGTATTACTCCAACCTCGGTCTTGCCAGTAACCCGAGAAATCGCTGGTGATTACTTCGATGCGTTGCAGCCATTTCACGTTCTTCATGCCGTAGATCGTCGGGATAATAACCCGCACGGGAAAGCCATGTGGGCGCGGTAACGGTTGGCCGTCAATGCCATACACCAGCAAGGTCGTGGGGAGGCGTGCAATGTCAAGCGGGATGGAGTCAACATATCCTTCGGCACCATGGAATACCAAGTGGGTCGCGCCCGCCTGCAGACCAGCTTCTTCAAGCAAAGCTTTTAATGAGGTCCCATTCCAGTTTACATTGCCGATGAGGTCCCCACCGATGTCATTTGAGACGCATTGGAGCGTACTGGTCTGATCGATCCGCAGGCGTCGCTGGAGATCACTCAGCATTAACATCAGCGGATGTTTAACTGCTCCATCAACCACCAAACGGTAACTAGCGGGATCGACAACTGGGTCACGCGTGCGACTTGCGACGGTATACAACGTATTAGCGGTCGTATGATGGGGGCGCATCCCGGGAGCGCTCATAAAAGTGGGCCCTACGTTCGTCGCGCTGGGCGTAGCACCAGTTGACGGGTTAAGGAGGGAAGCCCCTGCAGTTTCAGTCCGCCGAAGTAACTCGGCGATGCCGGTACTACCCACTGCTACAACTATCATGGTTGCAGTCGAGCGCTGCAAAAACGCCCGCCGGTCGAGTGATACATTTGGTCGAGCCGTTGCTGAGGATACAGTCGTCTCTGCAGGAGGGAATACGTCAGCTTGGCTTGCTCGGCGCTGGATGAAGGCGAAGGCAGCGCCCCAGACCAATCCCAACCCGACCAGAATTGCTAAGACCAGCGGGCTATAGACGTGCGTGTCGCCCGGTGCAAAGGAGGCGGACCAGACGAGATGGAGGCTAAGCAAGAGTGCGGCGACGACGAGTCCCGCCACAGTAGCTAGGATTGACCAACGTAGCTTGAAGCGGCGCTGAAAGCTATGGGCTGCGAACCCTAAGAGTGCTCCCAGGGCGATGAAGGCGATGATATTGCCGAATTCGAGCCCATACTTGGCTAGGTGCCCGAGGTTCTCGATGCCTTGCGTTGCGATCTTACCGGGGGTGGCAGCGATAACGAGATCGGCGAGATCGAAGGGCAGAAAGGATAGGCCCATTGTCCGGCTGCCTAAATAGGCCAAGCCGGTTACAGCCACTGTGACAAGCAGACCAATACCAAAACCTGCGCGTAAAAGCCGACGAATCATTACCTGCTCCTTCGAGGGGGCATGGGTGCCTTACGAGAACGTTTAGCACCTTGTAGACAGTTGCCCGATCCTGGAGTCAAGGATAGTGTTCAGAGATTAGGCAGGTATGACCAAATTCTTACGGAAATCTTACGGCAATTGCAAAATTATCTAAAATAGTATACTTCTTCTAATGAAGGTTAGAAGCAGTATACAGATGGCTAGATCAGACAGACTTATCCTAGCTCAGATAGAGGTCGCTGGCACGCAATAGCATGCTGTGATTGTGGTGTCGCAACATCACCACATGGCCTGTGAACTGACTTACATCAGGCGGTCCTGACGAGCTCGAAGGGCTCCTCGTCTCGGAATTGGCGCCGGTAGAGTTCGGCGTACATGCCGCCCCGGGTCAGCAACTCCTGGTGCGTGCCACGCTCAACGATGCGACCCGCCCGCAACACCAGGACCTGATCGGCAGCACGAATTGTGGAGAGGCGATGAGCAATCACGAAGCTGGTACGGCTCTTGAGCAGTGTTCTCAGGGCGCTCTGGATCAGCAGCTCAGTCCGAGTGTCAACGCTGCTGGTCGCCTCGTCTAGAATGAGGATGCGAGGATTGGCTAGGATCGCACGCGCGATGCCGAGCAACTGGCGCTGGCCTTGGCTGAGCGTCCGGCCTCCCTCACCGAGGCGGGTCTTGTATGTATGGGGCATGCGCATGATAAAGTCGTGTGCATTAGCTGCTCGAGCCGCAGCTTCGACCTCGGCGTCCGTCGCGTCTAGCCGACCATAGCGAATGTTTTCGATGATCGTGCCGGCGAAGAGAAAGCTGTCCTGTAGTACGATGCCCATCTGCGAGCGTAGGCTCGCGCGGGTGACGTCACGCACATCCCAGCCGTCAATCCTGACGGCACCATCGACTACGTCGTAGAAGCGCCCGATCAGATTAACGAGCGTGGTCTTGCCAGCACCGGTCGGACCCACGATCGCAATCGTCTGGCCCGGCTGTGCGTCAAGTGAGATGTCGTCTAGGACCAAGGTGGAGGCTGAAGACGCCGTGGTCGAACTTGGGATGTTTGCCGCCGCCCGCCGCCCGTAGTTAAACGAGACGTGATCGAAGACGACGCGCCCTTCGACCGGTGGCAACAACTGCGCATCGACAGGATCGATGATATCAGGTGCAGTATCGACTAAGTCGAAGATACGCTCGGCAGCAGCTAGCGAAGCCTGCGCTGTGGTATAGAAAGTTGATAGCTGCTGGATTGGGCGGAAGAACTGCTGGACGTAGGTCAGAAAGGCGACGACAACGCCAACAGTCACCAGATTATGGATCGCCAGGTAGCCGCCGTAGCCGGCGACGATCGCCGTAGCCGCCGTCGACAAAACATCAATGACAGGCGGAAAGGCAGAAGTAACCATCGTCGCACGCACGTTGGCATCCCGGTTGGCTGCATTACGCTGCGCGAAGCGGACCTGGTTGACGCCGGTGCGGTTGAAGGCCTGCGCGACCTTGACACCTGCGATTTCTTCCTGTAGCTCGGCGGATACATCGCCGATAGCCTCGCGCGTATCCCGGAAAGCGCGCCGCGACATGTTGGAGAAGACGCGGGTGGCGACCAGCATCACCGGAATCACCACAAAGCTCGTCAACGCAAGGCGCGGCTCGAGTGCCAGCATTGCGATTACAATGCCGACGAGCCCGAACAAACTACCGAGTACCTGGGCTAGTCCTTGGCTGAGGAGCTGGTTCAGGACGTCCGTATCGTTGACCAAGCGTGACATTAGGTCGCCCGCTGGCTGCTGATCGAAAAAACGCAGGCTGAGGCGCTGGAGTGTGGCGAAGATGTCGATGCGCAGCCGTGCTAGTGTACGCTGTCCGATGGTGCCCATGAGAATGAGCTGGAAGCGCGATGCTACCCATCCGGCCAGATACACGACCAGCAATAGCACCATCGTGCGGTTCAGGCCGGCGCGATCAGATTTCGCGATCGCACCATCAATGGCACGCCCAATCAGGTATGGTCCGGCGGCCTGAGTGAAGGCTCCAAGCAGTACCAGGCCCAAGACGACCAGCAACTCCTTCCAGAATGGCTGGAGGTAACCCATCAGGCGGCGTAGGACCGGACCGCTCTGCGACGCGCCCGTCTCCTCAAGTTGTGCGGCCGCCTGTATACCGCGCATCATCATATTTGGTACCTCAAGCTCACTACTATCATGCTCGTTCTCATATTCGCGCTCGCTATGCCAGCACGTTGTCGACAACCTGCTCAGGCTCGGCGACGCGCTCGCCTTCGAACTGGGAGTCGATAATCTTGCCGTACAGTTCGCTCTCACGTAGCAAGGTGTCATGCGTACCCTGAGCGACAAGCTTACCGTCGTCAAGCAGCAGGATCAGGTCGGCGCTACGAACAGTGCTAATACGCTGAGCAATCACAAACGCGGTGCGCCCTCGGCGCAGAATATTCAAAGCCTGCTGGATTTGGTATTCGGTCTCGGCATCCACGGACGAGGTGCTATCATCAAGGATCAGGATATGCGGATCGCGCAGCAACGCGCGAGCGATCGCGATGCGCTGCTTTTGGCCACCCGACAAGGTTACACCCCGCTCGCCGACGATTGTCTCATAGCCATCGGGAAAGCCAGCTATGAAGTCATGAGCCTGGGCCGCCTGTCCCACAGCTTCGACGTCCTTGAAGGATGCGTCTGGACGACCGTAAGCGATGTTGTCACGAATGGTCCCGCTGAAGAGGGTTGTATCCTGCAGGACGATACCGATCTGCTCACGCAGGCTCTCGACCGTCACTGCACGCACGTCATGACCGTCGATTAGCACACCTCCACCAGTCACATCATAGAAGCGCGGAATGAGGTTAATGATGGTGCTCTTGCCGCTGCCGGTCTGGCCCATAATGGCTACCGTCTGTCCCGGCTCTGCACTGAAAGAGACGTGATCGAGTACTGGTCGCTCACTGCCCGCATAACGGAACGATACATCCGCAAACGTGATCCTGCCGCCAACCGGTGGCAGTGTGATGGCATCCGGGCGGTCAGCGATCTCCCGCTGCGTATCAAGGATCTCGAAGAGCCGCTCGGCACTAACGATGGCCCGCGAGAGTTGACCCACGATCATGCCGATCATCATGATCGGCATAGTCAGAAGCGCCAGATAGCTGTTAAAGGCTACTAACTGACCGACACTTAGCGAGCCACCGATCACCTGGTAGCCCCCGAACCAGATCACTGCTAAGGTGCCAAGGTTGGCGATCATAAAGATGGTCGGAAAGCTCGCCGCTTGGCCCTGGATCGTATTGATGTTGGCCTCAAGTAGCTCCTCGTTCATCTGTGTATAGCGCGCGGCCTCGTAGGGCTCACGCGCGAAGGCTTGAACTACTCGTACGCCAACTAAGTTCTCTTGGAGCACACCATTGAGCGCGCCGAGTCTAGCTTGGACTTGGCGAAACATCGGTCGGACGACGCGAATGAAGCGGATGATCACCGCTGTCATGCTCGGAATCGTTACGAAGACGACCAGGGCGAGGTGCCAGTCCATGCTAAAGAGGGCGACGAGGCTCCCGATCAGAAGAACCAGCATGCTGACCATCTGGAGCAGTCCATTGCTGATGAAGTTACGCAGCTGATCCACGTCGTTCGTAAGCCGCGTCATCAACTGGCCGGTCTGCGCCTGGTCATGATACGAGAAGCTCAGATTCTGCAGTTTGTCGAACAAGACATTGCGGATGTCGTAGGCGACATGCTGGGCACCTTTTTCCGACCAGTAGCCTTGCGTGAAGTTGAAGACGCCACGTATAGCGGCGACGGCGACGAAGGCGAGGGTCGCCCACACCAGGATGCTACTATCCTTGCCATGAATGCCCCGGTCGATCACGATTCGTAGCACCTGGGGACTCGCCAGGTTGGCGACGCTTACCAGGATCAAGCTCAGCAAAGCACCGAGTGTCAGAAACTTGTAAGGCTGTATGTAGGCCAATGCTCGCAAAAGTACCTTCATATCCTCCTCATGATGCGAGTGCCAGCGTAGACGCGCTAGCTTCCACCGCCGGCCAGAGCAAGGCCGGCATCCTCGGCTTGCTTGCGCTCAAGTAGAGCATGCAGCACCTCCAGGCCTGAGAAGAGCTTTTCGCGCTCAAGGTCGTCAAGCTCCTCGATCAGCAGTGTGATCGCCTCTTCGGCGTGTTGGTCCATCTCGGCGTGAGCCCCACGTCCACCATCCGTCAACTGCAGGATGACCTGCCGGCGATCCGCAGGATCGCTGGTGCGCGAAACCCAGCCTCGCCGGACGAGTATGTCGACCGAGCGCGACATGGTCGACGCCGTCACACCGTGACGCGTCGCCAACTCGCCCAGCGAGTGAGACTCGTGCCGGAGGATCTTCAAGAGCCGCACCTGGTCCATTGTTAGTGGCTCGTGAACTGGCACCTTTTGTAGACGCATCGCTTCACGCACCCCGCGCCTCACAATGGGGAGCGTTTCGAGCAAGAGCCTGGCACAGTCACGTGCGTTTACCATCTTGCATCCTCAATATCTTTCCAATGTATCTAGCAAGTAATGTATTGTACACTATTTGCTGTATACAAGTAATGTATCTACTTACACGCTCTTTGTCAAATATATCTGGTTGGGTGTGTGTTAGTTATAAATTATCGGTAATACTACGACTCCCCCTCATGGTACGTCCATTGCTCGCTATTACGCCCCATATGACTAGGTAGGGCAACTCAATGGCAATGATCGGTCAGGTACAGGAGGTCCCCGCGATTGCGGTACACAATCTATCCAAGCGTTATGGTAATCGGCTGACCGTTGATAATCTAAACATGACCGTAGCGCCTGGGAAAGTGCTCGGCTTCCTGGGACCAAATGGAGCAGGAAAGACGACGACCATTCGCCTGATGATGGGCTTTTTACGACCCACTGTCGGCCATATCAAGCTGCTCGGCTATGATGTACAGTTGCCTAAAGAAGCATTACTAGCACGGGGGCAACTTGGCTTCGTCCCAGATGTCGCGGGACTCGATCCCGCTGCTCGTGGATTACGCTTGCTGGATGAGCTAGCACGTCTGCAAGCTCGCTCACCCATCGATCGTGAATTCGTGTGCCCGGCCCTGGAGCTTGATCCAGCCGACCTCAAGCGGCCGATAGGCGCGTTGTCGCGCGGTACCCGGCAAAAGATCAACATTGTGCAAGGGCTGCAGCATCGACCTGCACTACTGATCTTAGATGAACCAACCGAAGGCCTTGATCCGCTCGGCAAGCAAGCACTCTTTGAGTTGCTGCGGGCTGCTCGTGATCGTGGAACTACGATCTTCTTCTCATCTCATGTTCTGAGCGAGGTTGAGGAACTATGTGATCACGTAGCGCTACTACGCAAGGGATGTCTAGTCGCCATGCATCACTTGGCCGAACTGCGCGACCAACTGTACAAGCAGGTCGTCCTCCGCCTCACCGCTCCCGAACCTAGCACGGTCTCCAGCCGGCTAGCTGGATTGCCCTCACTTGTCGATCTACATCATGAAAATGATGTTTGGCACTTTCGTGTTGGGGAACTTCAGCCACTCCTACGTTTGATCGCAGCGCTGCCGGTGCGCGATGTAACGATCGAACCTTCGTCGCTGGCCGATATCTTCTTGCAGTATTACCGCTCGGGGGAAGCTCCGCATGATCAATGAGATCCCGATGGTGTTGACCATCGCTTGTGCAACACTACGTCGAAAATGGATCTCGCTTGTGACGTTTGCTGTCGGCGCTTGTTTATTTCAATATCTCCTGATCACCACCTATCCGGCCATTGGTGGGGCGGCTGCTGTCAATAGTGTTGTACGAACAATTCCGCCTGCGCTGCGACGGCTGCTGAAGATTGCACCGAATCTGCAGGCAAGCTTCGACATCCGTGACTACATTGCGCTAGGGTTCTTCCACCCAGTCTTTCTCGGTCTGGGTTCAGCCTTCGTGGTTGCACGTGCTGCCGATGCACTAGCAGGCGAGATCGAGCACGGTGCGATCTACCTCGTGCTTAGCCGGCCAATACGGCGTTGGGTCCTGGTTGTAGGCAAGCTGCTCGAAATGCTGGGAGGGGCAGGGATCATTGCACTCCTCAGTTGGTTTGGCACGGCTACTGGCGTATGGACAGATAGCTTGCCGCACCGTATACCACTGACACCATACTTCCTGATTGCCTTAAATGCCTGGGCACTCTTTGGCGCATTAGGCTGTGGTGTTTTTGTTATGTCAAGCGTAAGTCATCGTACAGCGCAGGTTGCCGGACTCGGTACAACCTGCATATTGCTCGCCTTCGTAGCCGATATACTACCGGCTACATCTGAACCGCCGGTCGCGCTTTTTAATCCGTGGCACCACTATGATCCACCCGCGATCGTTTCGACGGGGCTGCTCAGTAGCACAAGCATAGCACTATTAGTTGGTTGGATCATTGCTGCAAGTGCTGTGACAATTGGTCTTTTCGCTCACCGCGATCTCGATTAGGCGGGCACAGCAACGCGCGCTTCCCCAGCTTTTTGTGCTTTCCTACTGGCGCACGACCGTCACCTGCGAACGCACAAACTCGAAATCATCCATCGTAAACCTACCTGCACCAATCGTTAAAGCATTCGCGCTCCCGGCCGCCACCCCATAGATCATTGCTTCTTGAAATGAAAAGCCATGCATCAGGCCATAGGTGATGCCGGCAAGCATACAGTCACCAGAGCCGACGGCGCTTTTGACGATGAGTTGCGGAGGACGTATGTGCAGAAGTTCGTTGCCATTAGCCGCGATGACGCCTCTCGAACCCAAAGAAACCGCGACGCTCGTCCCATGGTGTTTAGCAACATCCACCGCTGCCTCGGCAATATCCTCCACCCGTTCAAGCTTACGATTGACCAACTCAGCAAACTCCTCGGCATTTGGCTTGATTAATACAGGATATCCGATCTCCAAGCCTTGTCTTAATGCATCACCACTGCTGTCCAGGAAGCCAGGAATACCCGCAGCATGTGCAAGTTCAAGTAGTTCTCCGTAGAAAGCAGTGGGAACGTGCGGAGGCAAGCTCCCAGAAAATGTCACTGCGGTGTATTCTGGAATGATCGCCTGGAAAAGTTGCTTGAATTCTGCAACCTTGCCTGCAGATACTGGCTCGCCCTTTTCGTAGATTTCGGTGAGCGTGTTATGCTCGGGATCGAGGATCGAGAGGCAGGTACGTGACTCGACATCAGTATGGATGAAGGCGGTTGCGATGCCCTCGTGCTGGAGACCAGCCGCGATAAACTGTCCGTTAAAACCCCCAACCCAACCGGCAACGACCGCTACTTCGCCTAAGCGTTGCAACCCCCGTGCTACATTAACACCTTTACCACCCGCGACGGCCAACACATGCTGGGGGCGGTGGATCTCATTGAGCCGAAACCCGTTCACAACCACCGTCTTATCGACCGCAGCGTTCGCATTAATACACAGAATCACTGCTTAGCACCCGTCCTTAAGCACGGCTACCGTCAGACGGCGTCGGAGGCTGGCCTGCAGACCGAAATGACACGAACTTGTTGAGCACATCCGGCATTGCACGTGGATCACCGAACTCGCGCGACCAGCCGGTCAATGGGCGGAGTTGCTGAAAATCTGCTTGAATCTGGGGCAAGTTACTCCTAGCAGGGAGCGGCTATGGTCGTCTCCTACTATCACGATACGTAGTCTACACGCTGCTGCAAGTCCGCCCGTGTGACCTACTCGTCAGCTGGCGCGCCCCCACTCCTGCACAAGCTCGACACAGACTGCGACACCCTTAGCCATATCCTGCACGCTGATCCATTCGAGTGGACCATGCAGATTCTGCATGCCGGTGAAGATATTGGGCGTAAGCAGACCACGCTCCGTCAGCTTCGACCCATCAGTGCCCCCACGGATCGGCTCAGAGATCGGCTCAATGCCTAGCTCGCGCATCGCACGCATGGCCACCTCAACCGGACGCATATCCTTTTCCAGCCAGTAGCGCATATTGCGATACTGCGGTGTAATTACACATTCGACCTTCGCACGCGGCTCACTAGCCTGTACTGCGGCGCAGACCTGATGTATGAGCTGACCATAGGCCGCAAGACCGCCCAGTTCGAAGTCGCGCAGGATGAACGTGAGCTGGATGTGAGCTGCAGAGCCTGCCATATGTGTCAGGTGGATGAAACCCTCACGACCGCTGGTAGTCTCGGGCGTCCGCGTATGCTGTGGCAGGAGCATTATAATCTTGGCGGCTAGCTGTTGAGCATTGACGAGTTGGCCGAAGGCATAGCCTGGGTGAATTGAAACGCCGGTAATATTAATAACCGCCTTATCGGCTGAGAAGCTTTCGTACGTTATCTCACCGAGCGCGCCACCGTCGAGGGTATAGGCGTAGTCCACGGCAAGCTCTTCGAGCTCAAGGTAATCGGTGCCTCGGCCGATCTCTTCGTCCGGCGTGAAGCAGACGCGGAGCTCGCCATGCGGGACCTCGGGATGTGCCAGCAGATGTTTGGCAAGCGTCATGATGATCGCCACGCCGGCTTTGTCGTCAGCGCTGAGCAAGGTCGTGCCGCTGGCGGTAATGATATCCTCGCCAAGCTTAAGCCGGAGGTAAGGGTTGGCCTCCGGTAATAACACCTGTGAGTCGTCATCTGGCAAAGTGATCGGCGAACCGTCGTAGTTGCGGTGGAAGATCGGTTTCACGCCGGTGGCATTGAACTGCTGCGTCGAGTCGACATGTGCCAGGAAGGCCACTCGTGGAACGCCCACCTCGGTTGTTGCCGGGATCGTCGCAATCGCAATGGCCTTTTCCGTCACCCGAACGTCGGCTGCTCCTAGCTCCTCAAGCTCCTCCCGTAAAAGATTGAGGAGATCAAACTGCTTGCTGGTACTGGGCACGCTGGATGAATTCTCGTCACTTTGGGTGTCGATCTGAACATAGCGCACGAAACGTGCTTCGAGATCAGCCGCGAAGTCAATCATCGTTTATTCCTTGACTGAGAACAAATGGATTGATGGGATAGCGGTACAGTATACCTTATGATGACCATGTGCTGATGTCTTGGCTCCTTGCCGCGTTCAACTCGTTTTTGATGCTGGTGCCGACGAGCCGAGACCGGTTAAGTGTTAGGATTGCATCGTGACATGGCAACGGCAAGCCATGGACGTTAATGGAGGAGCACCCATGATTCGGATCGGGTTATTGAGTTTTTGGCACGTTCATGCTCGTGATTACGCACGCCAAGCGGTGGAGCACCCGGATACGGAGATCGTCGCCGCGTGGGACGAGAATCCCGAGCGTGGACGGGAGCAGGCGAAGGTCTACGGTGCGCGCTTCCATGAAAGCCTTGATGACTTTCTGGCCCAGTCCGATATCGACGCCGTCATCGCGGACGCGCCCACGACCATGCATCGTGAGGTGTTGGTCAAAGCTGCACAAGCCGGCAAGCATATCTTCACCGAGAAGGTACTCGCCGCAACGCTTGCCGATTGCAATGCCATCGTCAAAGCGGTCGAGGAAAGTGGCGTCAAGCTCGTCGTCTCGTTACGTGAACTCTTCAACGCCTACCCCGGTGCTATCAAACAGATCATTGATGATGGTCTGCTTGGCACCGTCACCATGATCCGCGTCCGCGATGCACATGATGGTGCCGTTCCTCTCCCTGATCGACCGGATGGCTGGCTGCCGGCCCACTTCTTTAATGTGGCAGAAACGGCGGGTGGTGCGTTAATCGACCTTGGGTGCCATCCCATGTATCTCTCGCGGTTCTTTGGCGGCCTGCCCGACAGCGTGACCGCCCACTATGGTCACGTCACTGGTCATGCGGTGGATGACAACGCGGTCGCGATCCTTGGATACGCCAATGGCGCGCTCGGCATTGTCGAGACCGCCTTCGTGAGCAAGTTCTCGCCGTTTAGCATTGAGATCAGCGGGACCAAAGGCAGCCTGCACTGCAACGCGAGAGATGGTCAACTGACCTTGAGGAGCACCGAGACGAGCAGTGAGTGGGTGGCACGTGACATACCGGCCAAGGGTCCAAGTGCCTTCGAAACGTGGGTCACACATATTCAGAATGGCACCACGGCCACGGAAAACATTGCGCAGGCGGTGGACCTGACACGGCTTATGGAAGCAGCCAACCGCTCGGCGGCGGCCCATACACCCATCCGCCTCGCTGATCTCAACGGCTAACCCCAGGCAACGAGGAGCATATTATGACTGCTAGCTTACGGATTGGTTTTGTCGGAGCCGGCGGCATCGCACGAGCGATGCAGATCCCGACCTTTCAGAAAAATGACAAGGTCCAGGTCGTGGCAATTGCCGACGTCGTGCAACAAGCGGTGGACGCTGCGGTAGTCGATTTCGGGATTCCCCATGGTTATACCGACTACCGCGAGATGTTTACCAAAGAAGAGTTGAACGCCGTCGTCGTCTGTACACCGAACAAGTTTCACGCACCGATCTCGATCGCGGCGCTTGACCAAGGCTTGCACGTCCTGTGCGAGAAACCGATGGCACTGAATGCGACCGAGGCCGCCGCTATGACCCGCGCAGCGCGCGCGAGCGGCAAGATCCTGATGATCGCCTACCGGTATCGCCAGCAAGCGGTGGCCCGTGCTGCGAAGACAATCATCGCAAGCGGTGAACTGGGTGAGATCTATATGATCCGCGTCAACGGCCTACGTCGCCGTGGCATCCCTTCGTGGGGAGTGTTTACCAACAAGGAGATGCAGGGCGGCGGTGCTCTAGTCGACTATGGTGTCCATCTGCTTGATCTTGCACTATGGCTGGCCGGTAATCCACGTCCACTTGAAGTCAGTGGGATCACGTCGCGGCGGCTAGGCACCCGGCCCAACGTCAACCCCTGGGGCCAATGGGATTACGAAAACTTTCAGGTCGAGGATCATGCAGCTGCGTTTATTCGCTTCGCGGGTGGTACAGCGATGCAGCTCGAAGTGTCATGGGCACTCAACATCGCTGACAGTAGTGAGAGCATCTCGTTCTCCGGCACCGAGGGCGGCCTCGATGTCTTTCCGCTCAAGGTCTACAATGCCAAGCACGGCATGCTGGGGAACTGGGAGCCAATCTGGTTTCCTGGCAAAGACCAGAAGGACTGGGACTTGCAGGCTGCTGACTTTGTCGACGCCGTGATCAAAGGACATGAGCCTACGGTCAAGCCAGAAGAAGCGCAGCGCGTGAGCCAGATCGTCGACGCCATCTACGCTAGTTCTGAATGCGGCGCGGCCGTCAACATCGACCAGAGCTGACGTCACGGCAGACAGGCGGGACGTGCACGTCCCGCCTGTCTGCCGTGAATCAAGGCGCACTAGGTTGCTGGTCTATTGTTTGTTGTAGAAAATCAACGATTATCGGTATTACAGGATCGAGTAATAGTCGTGATGCTGCTGGTATGTCCTGTGGCTCACTAATGCTACTCGGCACTCGACTCGCCAACCCGATCCATAAGGGACGTACCATGACGCTTATGCGTAACAACCATTACGTCAATATCCCCCGAGCCGTCTACGATGTCGTCCGCTACGGAGGCGCGAAAGATGCGTTGCCAGCGCGGGCGCACTCCTTTGCCAACAACAATGTGAGCAACATTATGTTCGCGCGCCCAGACGAGCAGCGCTGGCGCAAGAGCGCGTTCCTGCAAGGCCACCACCTCGGCCCCTAGCGTTCGGGCGAGAGAAAGGTTGGTTTCCAATTGGTGGGCAGCAGCGGTCGAGCGTCGTGTCGCTTCGCCCGGCTGCTCGACATACACAGCCCATAATTCGCCGTGCATGCTCAATGCTAAGCGGGCCGCGCTGCGGATCAGCTTCTGAGAAAATGGGTCCGCCGTCACACAGACCATCACCCTTTCGGCAGCCGGCCATGAGGCAGTGATATGCTCAGTCGCGCGATGGGCATCTAACTGTTGTTCGACATGACCGGCCGCCCGACGTAGTGCCAGTTCGCGCAGCGCCGTTAGATTGCCTGAACGAAAGAAGTTTTGCAGAGCCGCGTTTGCCCGGTCAGGCTTATAAATCTTGCCCGCCTTCAGACGCTCGATCAACTCCGCAGGCGATACATCGATCAGCTCGATCTCGTCGGCCCGCTCCAATACCCGATCCGGCACCGTCTCGCGCACTTGTACGCCGGTAATCTGCTGGACAACATTGTTCAAACTTTCGAGGTGTTGCACGTTCATCGCCGAGTAGACGTTAATGCCCGCGTCCAGCAACTCGAACACATCTTGGTAGCGCTTAGTGTTGCGAGAGCCTGCGGCGTTGGTATGCGCTAGTTCGTCGACGACGACCAACTGTGGCTGCCGGGCAATGATCGCATTGAGGTCCATCTCCTGGAGGATCGTCCCTTTGTAGGGGAGCGCCCGAGGAGGAATCATCGGCATTTGTTCCACGCTTTGCGCGAGCGACGACTCAGTCTCGGCACGACCGTGCGTTTCGATCCAACCGATGACGACGTCGAGCCCTTCGCGCTTGCGGATGCGCGCCTCATCGAGCATGCGATAAGTTTTACCGACACCGGCAGCGGCCCCTAAAAAGAGCTTGAATTTGCCCCGCGCCTCGTGTTGAACCTGAGCCAGCAGCTCTTCTGGCGTTTTCCGAGTTGTTTCATTCCAGGGCATAGCTTCAATACACGAACGACGCGACCACGTGGGCTGCGAGGCATCCACATGATCGCGCACTGATCAAACACATGATTTCTGCTTATTATATTATAACTGATAGTTAGTGTTTAGCGGCGTCGAGTGCCAGATTCAGCTTCAGCACATTGACGCCCGGCTCACCTAAGAAACCTAATGACCGGCCGCGTGTATTCTGGTTCACCAGTTGCTGGACTTGATCAACGGGCAGCCCACGTATTCGGGCAATCCGGGGCACCTGATATGTTGCGGCTGCCGGGCTAATCTCGGGGTCAAGACCACTGGCAGATGCCGTCACCAGATCAACTGGCACGTTTGCGGCACCCTGGCCAGTCACTTGCTTGATCGCAGCGACCCGTCCCTTGACTAGGTCAATCAACGTCTGACTGGTCGGCCCCAAATTGGAGAATGAGGAAGCAGTACCATCATAGCCTGCCCCCGCCGCTGATGGCCGACTGAAAAAGTATGGATATTGCTGGAGAGCCTGCGTTTGAGTCGGTGGCACCGTATTTTTGAGTAGGAATTGGTCGACGCTAAAGTTCTGGCCGACCAACTCCGAGCCTATCACCTTACCATCACGCTGGATCAGCGAGCCGTTAGCTCGGCCGGGAAACAGGACCTGCGCGATGCCTGTGATTAGGAGTGGGTAGAGCACGCCGGTCAAGACCGTCAACACAATCGTCGCCAGCACCGCCGTCAAGAGTTGTCGTCCAAACGTCGAACGCGGCGCTGCTTCTTTATTTTCGTATACAGCCATTACTTTATTCCTAGTGATACGTACACAGGTGCGTGTTTATGCCAGTCCAAACACGGTCAAGAGAAGGTCAATGATTTTGATGCCGACGAACGGCGCGATCACACCACCCAACCCATAGATGAACAAATTGCGACGCAACAGCGCCGCTGCGCCGATCGCCCGATATTTGATGCCGCGCAGCGCCAACGGGATCAGCGCGATAATAATCAAGGCATTGAAAATGACCGCCGACAGGATCGCCGACTCGGGCGAATGCAATTGCATTATGTTGAGTGCGTTAAGCGCCGGATAGGTTGCCGCAAAAGCGGCCGGGATAATCGCGAAATACTTGGCCACATCGTTGGCAATCGAGAAGGTGGTCAGTGCACCACGGGTGATGAGCAATTGCTTGCCGATCTCGACGATTTCGATCAGCTTCGTCGGATTCGAGTCAAGGTCGACCATGTTGCCGGCTTCCTTGGCCGCCATCGTGCCCGTGTTCATGGCCACGCCGACGTCGGCCTGCGCCAGAGCTGGGGCATCGTTCGTACCATCGCCGGTCATGGCAACGAGCTTACCCTTGGCCTGCTCTTCTTTGATCAAGCTCATTTTGGCCTCGGGCGTTGCCTGGGCTAAGAAATCGTCGACACCAGCCTCTTTGGCGATCGCTGCCGCCGTAAGCGGATTGTCTCCGGTAATCATGACGGTACGGATGCCAATCGCGCGCAGTTGATCGAAGCGCTCGCGCATACCGCCCTTCACAATATCTTTCAGATAGATCACACCGAGCGGCTCATGATTGCGCGCGACGACCAATGGCGTACCACCGGCCCGCGCAATCCGCTCGACAATATCGTTCAGGGCAGCAGGTGCGGCTCCGCCTTGTTCACGCACATAGGTGACGACCGATTCTGCGGCACCTTTGCGGATCTGCGACCCGTTCAAGTTCACGCCGCTCATTCGTGTAAGCGCCGTGAATGGGACGAACTCAGCGCCAATGTCCTGCATTTCTCGTCCGCGGATACCGTATTTGTCCTTAGCCAGCACAACGATCGAGCGCCCTTCGGGCGTTTCATCGGCCAGCGATGATAATTGTGCAGCGTCGGCCAGATCGTAGTCTGTGACGCCGGCCAATGGAATGAACTCGGCCGCCTGGCGGTTGCCCAGAGTGATCGTCCCGGTTTTGTCCAAGAGCAGCGTGTCGACGTCGCCCGCAGCTTCGACCGCACGACCTGACATTGCCAACACATTGTATTGAATCAGCCGGTCCATCCCCGCGATACCGATGGCCGACAGCAGACCACCGATGGTCGTAGGGATCAAGCACACAAGAAGTGCGATCAAGATCGTAACCGAGACGGCAGAGCCGGCTTTGACCGCATTGACACTATAGATCGAGAACGGTAGCATCGTGGCGACCGCGATCAAGAAGATAATGGTCAAGCCCGCCAGCAAAATGTTCAGCGCGATCTCATTCGGCGTTTTTTGCCGTTCCGCGCCTTCGACCAACGCGATCATGCGGTCCAAAAACGTTTCGCCAGGATTAGAGGTAATGCGGATCACGATGCGGTCCGACAAGACCTTAGTCCCACCGGTCACGGCCGAACGGTCGCCGCCTGACTCACGGATGACCGGGGCAGACTCGCCGGTGATTGCCGACTCGTCGACCGATGCGACACCTTCAACGATGTCGCCGTCACCAGGAATAAGATCATTGGGCGTACAGACCACATAATCACCTGCGCGCAGAGCCGTTGCGGGGACTTCTTCAATCTGTGCCCCTGCCCCGTCATTCGGTGAATAGCCCCGCAGTCGCTTGGCAACCGCATCGGTTTTCGTCCGTCGCAGCGCGTCGGCCTGGGCCTTGCCGCGGCCCTCCGCCATCGCTTCCGCAAAGTTAGCAAACAATACTGTGAACCAGAGCCAGGCGGCTATTGCTGCGCTAAAGCCTGCCGGTTCGGCACCGGTAATGAGGTCACGCAGCCATAAGCCGGTGACGATGACACTCACCACCTCAACCACAAACATCACGGGATTGCGCCACAACGTAAAAGGATTCAGCTTCACAAACGAGTCGACAATCGCTCGACGCACAATCTTGGGTTCGAATAACGCTCGTCGTGAGGCACGTTGATTTATTGCCACTGGTTTTCTCCTGTTGTAACAAAACGAGGTCGCATGGCTCTTTGCCTAAAACAGCTGCCCCGCATTCATCAGCAGATGATCCACGAGCGGACCGAGTGCCAGTGCCGGGAAGAAGGTGAGCCCGCCGACGATCACGACCACGCCGATGACCAGACCCACAAACAATGGACCGTCGGTCGGGAAGGTGCCGGACGATGCAGGTACCAACTTTTTGCTGGCCAACGACCCCGCGAGCGCGAGCACCGGGATGATAATAAAGAAGCGTCCCAGGAACATCGCCACGCCGATCGTGCTGTTGTAGTAGTCGGTGTTCGCGCCTAGGCCGGCGAAGGCAGAGCCATTGTTGGCCACGCCCGAGGAATAGGCGTACAATATTTCGCTCAAGCCATGCGGACCACCGTTAAAAATGCTGGATGTACCGGCCGGCAGGACGCTTGCGACAGCACTCAGAAGCAAAATCACAAAAGAAGGGACGAGGATCGCCAGAGTCGCCATCTTTATATCGAAAGCTTCGATTTTCTTGCCGAGATACTCCGGTGTGCGCCCGACCATCAATCCAGCGACGAAGACGGCGACAATCACAAAGACCAGCATTCCGTAGAGCCCCGAGCCCACGCCGCCGAAGATCACCTCACCCGACATCATATTGAACAGCGGGACCGCGCCGCCGAGTGGGGTAAAGCTATCGTGGCCCGCGATGACTGCGCCGCATGAAGCATCCGTCGTAATAACCGCGAATAGCGCCGAGTGGGTGATACCGAAGCGGGTTTCTTTGCCCTCCATGTTGCCACCGGCTTGCCCAGCGCTCACCCGGTCATCCACGCCCACATTGCGCAGGTTCGGATTCCCGGCGGCCTCGGCAGGATAGGTCACGGCCACGCCAGTTAGGAACAAGGCTGAGAAGACGGCAAAAATGGCCCAGCCCTGGCGCTGACGCCCCACCATCCGGCCAAACATATAGGTCAATCCGGCGGGAAGACTGAAGATCGATAGCATCTCGATAAAGTTCGTCAGCGGACTCGGGTTGGTTAACGGGTGAGCCGAGTTCGCGTTGAAGAAACCACCACCATTAATACCCAGCATCTTGATCGCTTCTTGCGATGCATTTGGTCCCATCGGAACGATCTGGGGCGTGCCTTGAATGGTCGCGGCAGCAACGTACGGCTTCAGATTTTGAATCGTGCCTTGTGACACCAGGAACAAGGCATAGACGATGCAAATCGGCAGCAGGAGATATAATATGCAGCGCGTGAGATCGACGTAGAAATTGCCTAGCTTGTTTGTTTGACGTCGCGTCAAGCCACGGATTAGAGCCAATACGACGGCGGCACCGGCACCCGCCGATACGAAGTTATGGAAGGTGAGCTGCATCATCTGTGTTAGATAGCTCATCGTCGACTCGCCAGAGTACGACTGCCAGTTCGTATTGGTCAAGAAACTGACTGCTGTATTAAAGGCCGGCCCAGCAGGCACGTTGGCAAACGGCGTCTTGCCGTCAGGGGCCATGCCGTAGTTGAGCGGCAGTCCGGCCTGTATGCGCATCTGGAGGTAGGTAGCGACCACACCCACAAAACTGAACAGCAACACCGCCACGGTGTAGCCAACCCAGTCTTGTTCCTCATCCTCACGGACGGCCATCAAGCGGTACGTCAAGCGTTCAAGCGGACGTATGACCGGATGCATAAACGTGCGTTCGCCGGTAAAGACGCGGTACATATACACACCCAGCGGCTTCGTCAGCAGGAGAAGTAGCGCAAAATAGATGGCAATTTGGAGCCAGCCGAGAGTAGTCATATCAACTCCAGGTCATGTATCAAGGGTTAGTCGTTGCTCACCAAAGTGTTCAGTGTCCAACGGCTGACCCTTGACCATAACATAATCAAAACTTTTCGGGTTTGAGCAGTGCATAGCCGAGATAGACGAACAAAAGCACCGACACGACGGCCATGATAATGTAGAGTACATTCATAGAGCTATGTTTCCTTGCCTGATATCAGCTTTGTGCAACCCCAAACATAAGCAAATGAGGCGATGAAAAAAAGCAGCAACAGTCCGATCCACAACAGGTCGACCATAAGAAGTCTCCTTTACGAAGATCACACAAACGTGCCCCCAGACCATCAACAGCCTGTGGGCACCTTCGCCAGCGTTCCGTAACGCTTGATCTGGTTCCAAGTATAGGACGTGGGTATTGGCAAACCATATGGTTAAGCCGCGTGACATATATGAAAACTATATGGGTCTGGCGTCCGCTCACCACCTCCTAACCGGACGGTACCTTAGACAGTCATGCCTTCGGTGGTGCGTAGCTGCTAGCGGCTGGAGTGCAACTGCATAACGAGGAGGAGGACAAGCAGCGCCAGCCATGGCACCAGAGAACGGCGCGGCTTGCCCCACACCCAGCGCGCGTAACGCGGGTCAGTGCCAACAAATAGCTTGGGCTGGTCACTATTAAGATGGTCCAGGCATACGTTCCAGGGCTGTTAGGCTGTTACCATTGTCGTAGCGCATGACCACCGCAAGCACGATGATACTCGCTCCCACGAGGACAAGGCCGAGCGGCGAACGAGGCTCGATCCCCACCTGACGTAATAGTGCGATGACGTAACCGTTCAGGTGCCTCTGCTCGGTACATTTTCGGCTTCGGCGGATCATATGGCTTGACAGCGCAGCGATGCTGATTCATGATACCAGGATGAGCGACGCAGTGTCACCCCTTGGGATCGATCCAACGGATGCTGACACGCGCGGTTCGCGCTGGAGGAGCGATGCTTGACATTTCGATCATGATCGATAGTGCCACCTGGCCACAGTGGCAGCGGGTGACACGGCTGGCTGAGGAGCTGGGCTATGCCGGCCTATATTGCGGCGACCACCTCGCCACCGCCGCCGCGCCTGACCAACATCACCTCGATCTGGTGGTGGCCCTGACCTACGTGGCGGCCCAGACGCAGCGTCTTCGCTTCGGCTCGTGCGTCTCGCCCATTTCATTGCGCGATCCCGTGCTGTACACCCGGCAGGCAGTCGCGATCAACGACCTGAGCGGTGGCCGGATGGTGCTTGGCCTCGGCGCGGGCTGGAATGCGGACGAGCACCACGTCTGGGGCTATCCCTTTGACGCCGCGCCGGTCCGCTGGGCACGCTTGCAGGAAGGGATCGAGGTCGCGACGCGCCTGCTGC
Source organism: Herpetosiphonaceae bacterium (assembly GCA_013821605.1). Lineage (GTDB taxonomy): Bacteria > Chloroflexota > Chloroflexia > Chloroflexales > Kallotenuaceae > JACDGP01. The sequence continues at coordinate 22,484 of JACDGP010000008.1, read as the reverse complement.
GCACGGATGGACCCGTGACCTATCACGGCCGCTTCTTCCAACTCCATGACGCTGCGGTGCTGCCGCGCGCCGCGCGCCCGCCGGGGCCACTGATCTTGGTCGGCGGCAACGGCCGCACGCGGACCCTACCCCTCGTTGCCCGGTACGCCGACAGCTGGAACGCCCTTGATCTGACGCCGGCGCAGTTTCGCGCACATTCCGCTGCGCTCGACGACCTCATCCAGGCGGCGGGGCGACAGCCGGCCGACGTCCGCCGGACGTTGATGACCCGGGTCGAGTTCGGACGCGACCCGCAGGAGCTCGACCGCAGAATGGGCTGGCGCCATACCCATCCCGACTATGCTGGCAAACCACTCGCGGAGGTGCTCCGCGCACAGCGCGACGAGGAGGCGAGCCTCGCGGGGTTGCCGCATGAGGTTGCCGACCAGATCGCTGCGCTCGCCCGCGCCGGCGTGCAGGAGCTCATGCTGCTGTTTGAGGCTGACGACGTCGAGGGCATCGAGCTGTTCGCCGAGAGCGTCCTCCCGCGGATCCACGCGAGCCAGCGTGATGCCCATCCGGTTGCATATCCACAAGAGAAGAACAATGACTGAACTGGCATCACCTCGCTTCACGCTCGCGCCGACCACCGCGCCGACTGATCAGAATCCCGCTGCCGTGTATCTGGCACGATTGGCTCCCGGCAGCCGCCGTACGATGCAGAGTGGTCTGCTGACCATCGCCGCGCTGCTGACTGCAGGCCAGCACGATGCCTTCTCACTGCCCTGGGCGCAGCTCCGCTGTCAGCACACGCAGGCCGTGCGGGCTGCACTCGCCGAATGCTATGCGCCGGCGATGGCCAACAAGCTCTTGGCTGCACTGCGGGGCGTCCTCCGGGAGGCCTGGCGCCTGGGGCCAGATCCCGGCTGAGGAGTATTATCGCGCCGTCGACCTCACCGGAGTCAAGGCCGAGACGCTGCCCAAAGGGCGGGCGCTGACGCCGGGCGAGATCGGGGCCCTGTTGCGCGTCTGTGCCGACGATGCGTCGCCAGCCGGTGTGCGGGATGGAGCGCTCGTCGCCGTGTTTGCTGGCGCGGGGCTCCGTCGCGCGGAAGTCGCAGCACTCCAGCTTGGTGACGATGTGGGTGAGCAGGGTATGCTGATGATTCGCAGTGGCAAGGGCCGCAAGGACCGCATGACGTATCTGGGAGACGGTGCCGCAGCGGTCGTTCAGGACTGGATCACCGTCCGCAGGAGTCCTCCGGGAGCGCTGTTCTGCCCGGTGGATAAAGCGGGCACGGTGACGATCCGGACCATGACGGCGCAATCGCTGATGGAAGCCTTAGCCAAGCGTGGGCAGCAGGCCAGCCTGGCGCCGTTCTCGCCGCACGACCTCCGCCAGACCTTCATCTCGGAACTGCTCGACGCGGGGGCCGACATCGCGACGGTGCAAAAACTGGCGGGCCATGCGAATGTGCAGACGACGGCGCGGTATGACCGGCGGGGTGAGGTGGCGAAGCGCAAGGCTGTCGGCTTGCTGCATCTTCCGCATTTTCCACGACCCGAGCCATGAGGCAGCCCGTTGAACTGCCAATGCATACGCTTCCTTACTGATACACTACGCCGCTACCCGGGCACAAATAGCCTTAAAACTGTCAGGATAGCGCCTTTGATAGGAGCCCCCGCCATTAGGATAGGCCGCAATTGTTTGGCGATACGACAGGTACACAATACATAACAGCACGATGATCAACAAGCTGATCGGTCCGATATAGGCGATGCCAAGCGTGCCGAGTGGCAGCAGTAATGTCAGTGCAGCTTCAGGACCGTAGGCAGAGGACGAGAGAGCGTCTAGGCCGAGCATAGGAATCCCTGCCAGGACCCCGACGCGTTGTTCTTCTTCTTCGTGAGTGGCTAGCCGGCGACCAAACAATGAGTCTGCGAGGGGCATATGTTACCTTTGCGTAGCCAACCCGGTCGACCGCGTCTACCCACCCTGATAATAACGCTGACCAGCAGCAGACTTCTATAGTGCATAAACTATACCAGCTCCACAATCGGGTCGCACGCCCTAGTGCGGCTGGTGAATCACCCGGAGGAGCACAATAATAAGGAGGACGAGTAGGGCAAGCCAGGGTACCAAGGAGCGTCGGGGCCAGCCCCACACCCAGCGGGTATAGCGCGGATCCGTGCCGACGTGCGGATAGACCAAGGTGAGCAGCCCGGCGAGAAATAACAGCAAGGCGGCATACTCTGTCCACTGGCTCACGCTCGTGATCGCCGTCCACACGACACCAAGTTCGCCTAGCAGTGCGAATATATGATAGGTCAGCGACGCAACTTTGGCTATGCCCGGCGGTATCTGTTCAGTTGGCGCAATTGTTCCCATGCCCATGTATCCTCGATAGCATAAGCTTTCGCCGCTTCAGTTTATCGTATGCGATGTATGGAAGAGCTATGGGTGGCAGGAGTCGGTATATGGAAAGTGTACGGAGGCGCCGACCACCGCACACTACTGGGACGCGGCAGTCATTTGATCAGTAACAGTGCTGGGCCGCACAGCGCGGGCCTCCCACCGACGCATAACGAGCTTGCGCACTTCTTCAGCGAGCAAGACCACGCAGGGCGGCACAAGCAATAGGGGGAGCAGGTTCAAGGGTGGCAGCGCGAAGCCAAAAAAGTCGCGCAGGATGGGTACGAAGAGCAGCAGCGCAAGGAGTACCAGGTCTGCCAGCACTGACCAGATCAAATTGAGGTTACTGAGCCAGCCGATTTCGCGGATCGAGGCCCGTTCAGAGCGACTGGCAAAGACATTCCCTAGCTGCGCGGCGAGGATCCCGAGGAACGCGAAGGTTGTTGATTGGCGGTACACCAGGCCAGCCGGAAACAGCTGGCCAAGGCGCCAGCCATGCAGCCAGGGCACCGTACAGAACAACACCATCGCAAACGCCCCTTCAATCACGCCGATCCAGAGCAGCGAGCGAACAAGCATCCGGCGGTCAACGACGTTACGACCACGGGGCGGGCGTTTCAAAATGGCGGGTTCGGGCGGCTCACCAGCCAGCGCGACTGCGGGCAGAATTTCGGAGCCGAGATCGATCGCCAATACCTGTCGGACAAGGAGCGGCGGAGGCACTCGGAGGAGTGCCGCGACAATCACGATCAACGCTTCGGCCATGTTGTGTGCGAACAGATAGGTCAGCAGTTTCCGGAGGTTTGCGAAGATTGCGCGGCCTTCTTCCAGTGCCAGGATCAGTTTATCGGGGCGACCAGCGGGAAGTGTTACGTCCGCTGCGTCAAGCGCGATGCCCGGTGTTGTGTCGGTAAGTAAGATGCCTACATCGGCTTGCTGTAAGGCAGGGGCATCGTTCGTACCATCGCCCAGCATGCCAACAGTGGCTCCATCGCTCTGTAGGAGTTCGATTAAGCGAGCCTTGTTGCCAGGATTGACCTGCGCGATGATCACCTCTCCGGCCGCAAGAATACGCCGTAACGCCAAGACATCCATGGCAGCGATCATCTGGCCCGTCACCACCTGAGTGGTCGCAGAGTGAATCAACCCCGCTTTGTGAGCCACATCCAACGATACGGCGGGATCATCACCGGTGACGAGGAGTAACCGGAGGCCAGCCGCGCGGCAGCGTTCAATCAACGTGGTGACTTCGGGGCGGGGTGGATCGGTCAAGCCCACCAGTCCCAATAAGGTCAGGCCCTGGAGAAACTCCTCAGGCAAACTGGCGATCTGTGGGTTCGGAACCGCGCGTTGCGCCACTGCGACGACACGCAGTCCGCGTGCCGACAGCGCTTGATAGGCCCGGTCGACGGCTCCGATGGTACGTGGGGTCAGGGGCTGTCGCAAGCCATCCAGCATGTAGTGGGAGCAGCCGTCGAGGATGATCGCCGGTGCTCCTTCGACGTAGGCCATCAACAGTGGTCCGTCAGGTCGCAACGATGCTGAATAACCGCGGGCAGAGTCGAAGGCTAACGCCAATGTTTCGGGAACAGCCTGCACTAACGCTCCGGGATCGATGCCGGCTTTCTGCGCCGCTACAAGGATTGCTGCTTCGGTCCGATCGCCCAGTGGCAGCCATTGAGTCGTGCCGACCGGGGGAGGAAGGAGTCGGGCAGTTGCGGCAAACGTGCCGGCCCGCAAAAGTTGCTGGAGCGTGCGGTGGCTTCGGGGCTCCACGAGAGCTCGCCCGCGCAAAAATGCACCGTCGACGCCATAGCCAGTACCTGAAACAGAAAGTTCCTCGCCTTCGAGCCAAATCGTCGTGGCAGTAATTGTGTTTTGGGTCAACGTGCCGGTCTTGTCCATACACAGGAAATCAATGGCACCAAGTGCGTCAAGGCCTGCCGACCGGCGTACCTGTACGGCATGACGAGCTAGCCGGCGTCGAGCCAATGCGAGAGCTCCAGCAATCGTCGGCAGTAAGCCTTCGGGCACGAAGGCGACAATAGTGCCCAATCCAACGACTACGCTGTTGCGGAGACTTAAATCCCCGGTAGCTGCAAGCATGACAAACGTGAGGAGGCCGGCACCGAGGGCCAGCACAGCCACGGTACGTGCAACCTGTCTGAAGCTATGCTGAAGCGGGCTCTGCCGCTGCTTCGGCGCAAAGACGCTCGCGAGTAACTGGCCCAGCAACATCTGCCCGCCGGTTCGGAGCACCACAGCTTGACCGGACCCACTTTCTACCACAGTGCCAGCCAGTAAAAGGTTCGGAAACGCGGTCAGCGGTTGGCCGAGGTCCGCCGCGATCATCACGCGTTTCATAGCTGGTACAGACGTCCCGGTGATCAGTACTTGATTAACATGGAGATCGTTGGCAGCTAGCAGATACGCATCTGCAGCAATGGGACCCGGCTCGAGCAGTAATACGTCGCCTGCAACAACATCGCGGGTTGGAAGTGTCGCTGGTAGGCCGTCACGTAACAGCCGCGTCTGGATGGGCAACATGGGCTGGCGGAGTCTGCCCATCGTTTGTCGTTCTTGCCATAACACGAACAGCGCATTGATCAGATTGACTGACCAAATGCCGAATGCAGCCAGCAGGGACTCACCGAAGAAGGCGATGAGCCCGGCGGTCCAAATCAATAATGCCATGGGGTTAATGAGCGGATACAGTAACGTGCGGAGCACTATAGGCCGTTTGATGATCAGCGTATTTGGGCCCGAGCGCCGGAGCCGCGTGGTAGCTTCCCGCGACGAGAGCCCCGCCGCGGTCGTCCCGAGCCGCGTCAGCACCACTTCGGTGTTCTGTGTCGCTAGCTCGACCAGCTCAGCTCGTATCATGGGTTCCCCCAGTGGTGATGGCTACATTATAGCATTCATCACTTTAGGTGCCGAACAGCGGACTCTTGGTCGACAGCTCGTGGTAGCTTTGCGTTGCTCCGGCGATAAGTTCATCAACAATCACCTCAACCTGGGCGCTGGGGCCACCTGCTTGCCAAGATGCAGCGTTCGCCTCCGCATCCTCCTGGGCATCAAGGGCATCGAGTTCAGGTGTTGCTGATAAACCGCTTTCCTTTGTCACACCGGCTCTGTCATTCGTCATGCGACCTCCCCTGCATATCTGGCGTAGCTATAGGGAGTGTAGCAAGGCCACATACATAAAATATTGGGAATGCCCACCAGTCAATATGGAAGTTATATGGGTTCGGTGCGAAGTCGATAGCCCACGCCGGGCTCCGTCATGATGTAGTGCGGCTGAGCGGTGTTTTCCTTGAGCTTGCGCCGCAATTGCGCGACGAAGATGCGCAGCGTCTGGATATCATCTTCATAGCCGGCCCCCCAGACCTCGGTGAGTAATTGTCGTTGGGTAATGACCCGATCAGCGTTGCTTAAGAGCATGCGCAGCAGATCGAATTCGGTAGGAGTAAGATGTACTTCGGTGCCATCTACTGTAACGATGTGCCGGGGCACATCCATCTCCAGTCCACCGGCCCTGAGCACGGCTTGCGCGGGCGCATTCCGCTGTCCGGCGTGGCGCAATGCCACACGAATGCGCGCCAACAGTTCATTCATACTAAAGGGCTTCGTTAGATAGTCGTCCGCCCCAAGGTCGAGAGCTTCGACCTTACCACGATCATCGTCGCGTACACTCAGCACAATGATTGGCACGGATGACCATTCGCGCACGCGAGCGATCACACCGAGGCCGTCCAGTAGAGGCATCGCCAAATCTAAAACCACGAGGTCTGGTTCTGCTGTAACAATCAGGTCGAGCGCTTTAAGGCCGTTAGGAGCCGTGAGAATGGTATAACCGTGCGCACTTAATCCTGCTTCGATAAAGCGCCGAATCTGCGGTTCGTCGTCGACGACCAATATCTGGGGTGCCGGCATGACATGTTCCTCGATAGAGCAAGCTGCATCCGTCGTCTCTTAGGGAAGCGGCCGCCTGAGCGGCAAGGTAAAGCTAAAGATTGCGCCACCACCCACCCGCGGATGCGTCCAAATAGTACCACCATGTACCTCGACTAGGTACTTGCAAATGGCGAGCCCCAAACCCGTGCCGCCGGAAGACGTTTCGGGCGCTCCGAGGCGGTAAAACTTGTCAAAGATACGTTCACGCTCTGCAGCCGGAACGCCCGGGCCCGCATCCGCGACGTCAACCTGGACGGTATCATTGACGACTCGTGCACTGATCGTTAATGGTGTATCCGGCGGAGTATATTTTACGGCATTTTCGAGGAGGTTCGTGAAAATTTGATCGACGTGCGGCACGGCCATAGGAATAAATGGTAGGTCGGTAGGAATATCAACCGTGAGTGGACGGTCGGCAGTGATGCGTCGAAGGCGGTAGAGCACCGGCCCGATCACATCTTCCAGCATCGCCAACTCGGTCGGCGGTACAAAAACGCCGGCTTCAATGCGTGACATATCCAACAGGTTGCGCACAAGCAGGTTGAGCCGGTCCACTTCACCATCAATAGTTGTCAACAACGTTTGCTCGGCAGCATCATTCCATACGACGCTTTCGTCCAACAGGTTTGATACGGCCCCTTTGATCGCTGTGATTGGCGTACGAAGGTCGTGAGACACTGAATGGAGCAGCGCCGACTTGGTGCGATCAGACTCGGCGACGATCTGCAGGCGCGTTGCTTCATCGGCCAGCCGCGTGCGTTCCACGGCCAATGCGGCTTGGCGCGCCAGCGTATCCAAGAGCCGTCGCGCCTCTGGGCCTGCGATCTGTGCTGGTCGTTCCCAGACGCGCACCATACCCAGCGTACGGTCACCGATTCGCAGTGGTGTCACCACAGCAGTGCCTTCGCTCCCAGCATTGCCGGCAGTTGTCGTTCCTGGGACGCCACCTTCAAATAAGACGATCATGCAACCATCGACGCCGAGTAAGCGGACGATCTGTTGGGCAATGATGGGCAGAATCGCGGCCGCCTCAACCTCGATACTGATCATCTGGCTGAGTTCATACAGCGCTTCTTGCACTTCGGCGCGATGGCGAGCTTGCTGTGCTTGGCTCCGCGCCCGGGCGGCGATGGAAGAAGTAATGATGGCAACCACGAGAAATAGGACAAGGCGAGTCACATCCTGCCGGTTGGCAACGGTGAACTCGTATAAGGGCTCGACAAAGAAGAAGTTATAGGCCAGGAAGGCCGCGACCGAGGCGACCACTCCCGCGCCAAGACCATAGGTAATGGCTGCCAGCAATACGGCGACGATATAGCCGAGCGAAATATTCGCGACTTCCAGCCCGATGCCAACTCGAATCAGGAGCAGCAGCGCAGTTGCCAGGACGACAATGGCAATACTTAGGCCATATCGGAGGGCCACATACCGCTCTATTCGAGCTACCATCTGCCATGCTAGATGCATGTGGGGTCCATTTCATCATCCACACCCAGTCCAACTACCCGTACGTAGCCGTGCGACCAGTGCTGCCAAACCCACGGCTACTTGTGTTCGGAAAATCGAGCTCGTTCATGTGGGGTGTACACCCACGTGGCATCCTCGCGGCCTTGCTGTTGATCCATGACGTCTAAATAATAGCTTTGGATCGGCGTCAACGGCACATTGCGACGAACACCGGCCGCTGCAGCACGACGCTCGCGGTCGCGCGCTTCGGCTTCCAGTGCTGCAGCATTGCAGCGAAGCCAGATGGCGGTGACGCCGAAGAGACACAGCACGACCAGCACTTCTAGTAGCTTGTGCCAGCCCGCCGACACAGGCATGAAATGCTCGCCGAACAACAGCACCATACCCACCGCACACCATAGGTAGAGTGTCCACCAAGCCGGTTGTCGCTTGCCTTTCATACCTCGATCGTTCCATCCGGCTCTAGCAGGTAATGCACATCGGTAACGACCACATTATGCATGCGTTGGAGCGAGAACTTAAACAGTGGGCCGGTGTTTTGGTGGAGCAACTGCGTCCACCACGACGTCGTCACCAACTGACCCAACACCACGTTGACAAAGATGCCAGGGTTGCTCTCCTGGATCTCTTTAATGACTTGTTGCACGGGACCGACCAAGTTACGGTAGGGCGACTCGATCATATACAGTTCGCCACGATTGCCAATAAATTGCTCCCACCGCTGACGGGTGCGTTCCGCCTTAGACGAGTCAGCCGACACATGCAGCGCTATCCACGGCCGGCCAAGCGACTCGGCAAAACGGACCTGCTGGAGCGTGCCGCGATGGACGTTGTCGACCAGCAGCAGCGTCTCGATCGCATGACCGCGTAAGTCAGGATTCCCCACCTTCTCCAAGCTGAGTGCCTTGGCTGTGGTGCGGTAATGGTGGTGAATGCGGAAAAAGCCCCACACGAGGCAGGGAATCAGAATCACCGTCACCCACGCGCCCTCCGTAAACTTCGATGCAGCGAAAACTAGCATCACAACGAAGGACAGCACAGCACCTAGGCCATTAATGCCTTGCTTCGCCCACCAGTAGCGGTCAGGTCGTAGCACGGTCCCCTCACCGTGCACTTCTTCGCCCGGACTAAGTTTGGAGATTTTCCGCCAGCGCACGACCATCCCGGTCTGGGAAAGCGTAAAGCTGAGAAACACGCCGATCGCATACAGCGGGATTAAGCGCGATACATCGCCATTAAATAACAGAATTAAGCTCGACGCGAAGAGCGCCAGCGCCACAATACCCCACGAGAAAACCAGGCGCGAACCACGCATCGTCAGTTGACGCGGCAGAAAGCCGTCGCCGGCATGCAGAGCACACAGCCGGGGAAAATCTGCAAACGACGTATTCGCTGCCATAATCAAAACCAGCGTCGTGCCGGCTGTCATAGCGTAATACAGCGGACCACGGCCAAAGACGGTGCGGCTGAGTTGCGAGATCACGGTCTCTTCGGCCGGCAGCGCATGAATCTGATTGGCCAGGATGGTAATACCAATAAATGTGATGCCCAGGATCACGCTCATCGCTACCATCGTGGCCGAGGCATTACGGCTTTTCGGCTCTTTAAAGGCCGTGATACCGTTGGAGATCGCCTCCACACCCGTCAGGGCCGTACAGCCGGACGAAAAAGCCCGGAGCAGCAGCAACAGGGTCAGGGCTCCGACAACGGGGGTAACATTGGTGGTGACGCCGGTCACTGTAGCGAGCGTACCATGCAACAACTGCCAACCACCTGTAGCCAGCAACAAGCTGGTGATACCGAGGAAGAAATAGGTCGGTCCGGCGAAGGCCGCACCTGATTCTTTGACCCCACGCAGGTTCACGATCGTCATGAACCCAATGAGCAGCAGGCAGATTTCAACCCGCCATGGAATCAACGCTGGAAATGCCGATGTAATCTGTGCAACGCCCGAAGCAATACTGACCGATACCGTAAGGATATAGTCGGTGAGTAATGCTGCCCCTGCCATCTGGGCCGGTCCTTCGCCCAGATTATCGCGAGCGACAATGTACGCACCGCCCCCACCAGGATAGGCGAAAATTGTCTGGCGATACGAGAGTGTTAAGACGACGAGCAGGGCAACGATAATGATCGAGATCGGGATCGAGAGATGGAAGGCAGCTATCCCCACTGCCCCCGCGAGGGCCAACACCCGCAGGATTTCTTCGGTGGCGTAGGCCACAGACGAGAGGGCATCCGAGGCAAACACCGGCAGCGCTACAATTTTGCGGATCGTTTGATGAGGAGCTGAGGCCGTCGTTAATGGCCGACCGACCAACAAATCCCGGAGCGGATGGTGTTCGGGCTGAGCGATACGTTCGGTATCCGGTTGAAGCATATATCCTTCCCTGCTGGTACAAAGCATTTGGTCCCTAGCACGCACATAACGGCCTGCAATGGACCACAGGGAACTATACTCTTGGCGGTATAAAGATGATCTATGGAAGTAGTTCAAACGAATAAAGAAGGTGTAAAGAGGCATCCAACGTCAGGCCTGCCTATGGAACAGCCGACGAGGTACGTCGAGGAACGCGTACTCAAGCTATGCTGGAGGGCATGCGGAAGCGATAACCAATCCCGACTTCGGTCTGAATATACGAAGGCTGAGTTGGATCGGGCTCAATTTTACGACGTAACTGCCCGATATGGACACGCAGGGTTTGAGCCTCAGCCTCATAGCCGGGTCCCCAGACCGTGCGTAGCACATACTTTTGCGTGAGGACCCGCTCAGGATTGGTCACGAGTAAACGCAACAAGTTATACTCGATCGGTGTCAAGTGAATCTCAGCACCGTTGCGCAACACCATGCGACGGTTAAAATCGACTTCGATACTATCAAAGCGTACAACAGGGTCGTTCGCCGCAACGGGGCTAACGTGTCTGAGCGCAACTCTTAAGCGAGCCAAGAGTTCATTCATACCAAAAGGCTTGGTCAAGTAATCGTCCGCCCCTAGATCGAGCGCTTCCACTTTGGCTTGTTCCTCGTCACGGGCGGAAACCACGATTATCGGTATCTGAGACCAGGCACGAATGCGCCTACAGACCTCTAAGCCATCAAGATCAGGGAGTCCCAAGTCAAGCACGATGACTTCTGGACGTGCCGTCGCCGCAAGATTCAAGGCTTCGCGACCAGTGGCCGCGACCAAGACGGTATAGTCATGACCCAGCAATGTCGCTTCCAAGAGGCGCCGCATTTGACGCTCGTCGTCGACGATCAAGACACGTGGGCCACTCATACCGCTTTCCCATCCGACTGCCCGAGGGGCAGCGCTAGAGGATTTAGCGTTTCTGCAGCGATAGGCAAAGTAAAGCGGAAAGCCGCACCCCCGTCCGGCCTATTTTCTGCCCAGATGTGTCCACCATGCGCCGTTACGATGCCCTGGCAGATAGCCAGGCCCAAGCCGGAGCCCCCCGGTCCATGCTCTGGGCCGGCCCAGCGGTAGAATTTCTCAAATATGTGCTCAAACGCCGCGTCAGGTATGCCGGAACCCCAATCAAGCACACTAATAAGTAATTCATCACCATGCCGGCGGCCATTCACCTCTATTGGCATCGCATCCGACGAGAATTTGGCAGCATTTTCTAATAAATTACTGAGTACCAAATCAAGCTGAACGGCATCAATGGCGACTGGTGGCAGGTCGAGCGCAATCACAACCTCGACTGGATGACCGGTAAGGACAGGGTGCAGGCGATGCAGCGTCGCACCAATTACATCACTTATGTCAATCAACGAGCGAGGACGTTGCATCGTACCCCCTTCCAGCCGCGACATTTCGAGCAGGTTACGAACAAAGCGGTTCAGCCGGTCGGCCTCACTGCTGATCGTCTCAGCGAAAATACGTTGTGTCGCAGGATTCCAACTTACTTCGGTATCTAGCAAATTGCTGGCAGCACCTTTGATCACGGCTAGTGGAGTTCGCAGATCGTGCGATACCGACGATAGCAAAGCACCTTTCAAGAGATCGGCATCCCGTAACGAGCGGGCTTGCCAGACTGCCGCGACTGCACGTGAGCGCTCAACAACGAGAGCAACATGATTAGCAATCGTTCGCAGTAGCGTGTCAATTTCTTCAGCACTGCCATGTTGAAGACCCCACACGTGCAGTTCACCTAACGTCAGTCCACCGGCAACGACCGGAACCGAAGCGAAGGTGTCTCCATCGGTCCGCCCTGCCCGGGTCGTTGAAGAAGATCGTCCCTCGCGTGGTACCAGCACAATTTCGATTCCGCAGGCTGGTAGCATCTGGAGCGCAGCAGCAGCAATTTGTGGCAGGATCACGCTGTCGTCCACTGCGGCACTCACATCTTGACTGAGCTGGTAGAGGACGGTCATTTGTTCGGCACGCCGTGTCGCAGCGAGAGCCAACGCGCGCTCCCGCGACGCCAGTGTACCGGCAAGCAGTGACACGCTCAAAAAGATGAATAATTCGATAACGTCTTGCTGTCGAGCAACAAAGAGCGTATACAGCGGAGGTACAAAGAAGAAGTTATACGCAAGAAAAGAGGCGAAGGAGCACAGAATAGCGGCACGACGGCCAAACTGAATCGCTACAACGAGCACAAGTGGAACATAGCATAAGACGAGCGTACCAACAGCTAAATACGGCTGGAGTAGCAGCAAGACAACCGTTAAGGCAGCAACGCTTCCAACCGCAACCGCAAACCGCCACGCTCCATGTCGCAACATATAGACTGCTTGATGCCTCTATCTAGACCACGCAGAGCACATGCACCATTACTCGCACATGCGCCCTGAGCATCAATTGATCGGAGCCAAAGGCATTACCCACACTAGACGTCTACCGTACCATCTGGCTCTAGCAGATAATGGACATCGGTTACCACAACGTTATGCATGCGTTGGAGCGTGAACTTAAAGAGCGGCCCAGTGTTTTGATGCAGCAACTGCGTCCACCACGAAGTCGTTACGAGTTGACCCAACACCACGTTAATAAAGACGCCGGGGTTCTCGGCCTGGAATTGCTTGATCAACTGCTGTACCGGGCCGACCAGGTTACGATACGGCGACTCGATCACCGTAAGTTCGCCCCGATGACCAACAAATTGATTCCAGCGCTCACGTGTACGTTCAGCTTTGGCCGAGTCAGCCCCAATGTGAACGGCGATCCAGGGCCGTCCCAGCGACTCGGCGAACCGTACCTGCTGCAGCGTTCCCCGGTGGACGTTATCGATGAGCAGAATCGTTTCGATAGCGTGACCTCGCAGGTCAGGATCGCAGACCTTTTCGAGACTCAAGGCACGTGCCGTATCGCGGTAATGCTTATGAATGCGGAAGAAGAGCCAGACGAGGGACGGGATCAACAACACCGTGACCCAGGCTCCTTCAGTGAACTTAGAGAAGGCAAAGACCAGCGTTACAACTAATGAAAGAAGCGCACCCAGACCATTAACCGTCCCTTTGGCCCACCACCAGCGATCAGGCCGCAAGACCGTTCCCTTGCTCTGTATCTCTTCATCTGGCCGAAGGCGCGATACTTTGCGCCAGCGAATGACCATACCGAGTTGTGATAGCGTAAAGCTGAGAAACACACCAATCGCATAGAGAGGAATCAAGCGCGATACATCGCCATTGAACAAGAGAATCAGCAACGAAGCCAAGATGGCAAGGGCCAGAATACCCCAGGAGAAGACCAGCCGCGACCCCCGATTGGTCAACTGCCGAGGCAAGAAGCCATCGCCAGCTTGCAAGGCGCTAAGGCGCGGAAAATCGGCGAATGACGTATTAGCAGCCATAATCAACACTGCGGTCGTAGCAGCGGCCATGGCAAAGTAGAGCGGGCCGCGCCCAAAGATGGTACGTGCTAGCTGTGAGATCACAGTCTCGTCGGCGGGTACAGCTTGAATGCGGCGTGCCAGGACAGTAATGCCAATAAAGGTGACGCCCAAAATACCACTCATGAAGGCCATAGTCGTAGCAGCATTACGGCTCTTAGGCTCTTTAAAGGCCGGTATGCCGTTCGAAATGGCTTCCACTCCGGTCAAGGCTGTACAGCCACTTGAAAAAGCACGTAACAATAATAGGATCGTGAGGGTACTGGTGATTGGGATGACATTCATACGCACATCGGTGACGGTTCCAAGCGAACCATGCGTGAGCTGCCAGAACCCCGTCAGTAACAACAAGGCTGTCATACCGAGGAAAAAATAGGTGGGGCCGGCAAAAGCAGCACCGGACTCCTTAACACCCCGCAGGTTAACGACAGTCATCAGCCAGATCAGAGCAAGACAAATCTCCACACGGAAAGGCGTAAGCATCGGGAATGCCGAAGTAATCTGCGCAACACCCGCCGCGATACTTACCGAGACGGTCAAGATATAGTCGGTCAGCAGCGCCGCACCCGCGACCTGGGCGGGGCTTTCACCGAGATTATCGCGGGCTACAATATAGGCACCCCCGCCACTCGGGTAGGCAAAGATCGTTTGGCGGTAACTCAGCGTCAGCACGATAAGCAAGCCAACAATAATGACCGAAATGGGGATTGATAACGAAAAGGCGGCCAAGCCAACCCCGCCGGCCAGGGCCAGGACACGTAAGATTTCTTCGGTAGCGTAGGCAACCGACGACAGGGCGTCGGAGGCAAAGACCGGCAATGCAACAAATTTACGAATTGTTTGATGGGCCGCTGATGCCGAATCAAGCGGTCGTCCTACGAGCAATTCACGAATAGCATGCCGTTCCGGCTCGGCTACTACTTGACGTTCCTCAGGTGTGACGCCCACACATTTTCTCCTACAAACAGCACAACGAGGGGCCTAGAAGCCCCCTCGCTGCACGACTTAGTGTACCACGCCTAGCAACAATGTTCGGCCGCAATCAGATGGGCTTGATTGCAAGGGTTGAACCACCACCTCTTATGATTGAAGATGCCACAGCCACTCGCCCTGATAAGCACCGATGAGACCCCCCACCGCACCGGTCAGCAGTGCCACAAGCACAACCTCCAATTGCACATCAACCTTAAAGGCAACGAGATGAAATACGGGTCGTGCCCACAGAAATTGCAGGGCGAGCAAGAAACCCCAGCTTAGACCGCCTGTTAGGCCAAACCGTCGCGTGCTCCACGGCTGTTCCCAGCGGCTAAGCAGAGCTAGGACTATGGTCGGCAACGCCAGCACGATCGTCGTCACCCATAAGCCAAGATCATAATCAAACAGCGGGCGAAACGGATGATGTAAGGTTTGTGTACCCCAGGGTAAGATCAGACGGAAGCCCACCGCGCTCACAGGGAACTCGAAGCCACGCAGAACCAGCGCCAACACACAAACTGCAACCGGGAAGTGCCAGGGAGCACGATCCTTTATGCAGCGCGCACTCGCCACAAAAATCCAAGCCATAAACAAGCTGGCCCACAACACCCACCAGCCTGCCCATGGCCCTACGATAGCATAGCCATCCGGGCGCAGAAACCAAGAGAGCGCGAGGCTTGTGGAATTGAGAAAGGTGACCCAACGTACGACCAAAGCAAACACCAGGGCCAGACACCAAAAACGCATTCCAGAGTAGACCCCAAAATAGTGCTGTTCAGTTAAGATCAGAATGATGAGCCCTACCAGCATGACAGTAGCACCGGAGAAACCGATGAGGTGAGGTGGACTCCATACCGTGACATCAACACCGTACATCCGATGCCACCAGTCATCAAACGGTGCAGACAGCACCATCTGCAGGACCCCAAAGCCGAGGACAAAATAGCCGAGCGGCGCATGGAAACCAAGCAGCCGTACTTGGCCCACTGCCCCCTGATCACGCAACGTGTCACGGAGCACCGTGCCCGCTGCTATAAGGCCGCTCAAGGCAATGGAGGTATACATCATCGTATGCGGGGGAATCCAAAACGTATCACGACCAATCATGATATGCCAGTATAAATCCCAGGCGTTACCGAAGGCACCGATGAGGGCCAAGATAAGGAGCACGGCGATGACGAGCCATGTTCGCCGTATAGTAGCAGGACGACTGATCGAAGGTTTATCGTAGACCTGCATAGGTTGAACCATAAAGTACTCCACTAGCTGCCGAAGTTAACACCAAACCAACCGAGGATCGTAACGCCGATCAGCGTCAAGGACAGAAGACTAACCACGATAGCAATGCTCCAGGCAAACCCTTTGTAAAGCCCTTTGGTGACATACTGCCCCATCAATTCCCGGTTGTTGATCAGCCGCAAAATTGCGAACAGTTCGATGGGCAGCAGCAGGCCATTTAACACCTGGACTCCTAGAAGCACCGGAATGATCGGTAGGTTGGGCAGCAAGGCGACGACGGCTCCCAAGGCCGTGAAAACCGTAAACAACCCAAGGAAGATCGGGGCCTCACGCCACGAGCGTGAAACACCACGCTCAAAGCCCAGAGCTTCACTCAGCACATACGTCGTAGACAACGGCAAGACACCGGCTGCCAGCAGAGATGCACCCAACAGCCCGACGCCGAATAAGAGTTGAGCATACTGGCCCGCGATCGGCTGCAGGGCTTGAGCCGCATCGGCTGCGGTCTTGATGGCGATACCGCGGGGAAACAGCGTGGCAGCGGTCGCGATGATAATGAAGCCGGAGATCAGGTCCGAGAAGAGCGCTCCGGCTATGACATCAAAGCGGGTATACCGCAACTCATCCGCAGTCACACCACGCTCGATCACCGACGATTGGATATAGAGTTGCATATAGGGCGTGATAGTTGTTCCGATCAGTGCGATCAGCAGTTCAATGTAACCGGGCGTCCAGCGGACGGTAGGAATAACCGTGCCGATGAGCGCTGCATGCCAGTTGGGACGTGCCAAAAAGGCTGCGCCGATGTAGGCAAAGAAAACGAGCGTAAGCGTCAGAAAAATCTTTTCGACCCGACCATACGAACCACGGGTAATCAAGAGCCAGACAAGGATTGCGGCCACCGGTACTGCCAGGAAGCGACTGATGCCGAAGAGTTCGGCAGCGGCCGCTATACCCAGGAATTCCGACACGATCAAGCCAAGATTGGCGATCACCACCGACATCAGAATGAAGGCAGTCATGCGCAGTGAGAAGTTCTCGCGGACCAGGTCAGAGAAGCCTTTGCCTGTTATGGCACCCAGGCGGGCGCAGAGCTCCTGCACGACGATCAGACACACCGTGATCACGACCATAACCCACAGGAACAGGTAGCCATAGCTGGCGCCGGCAGAGGCATAGGTAGCAATGCCGCCAGCATCATTGCCGGCATTGGCTGCAATGATCCCCGGTCCAAGTGCCAGCAGATAGGGCCAGAGCCGACGCCCGAGCCCCCGCCTTTTCTGAGGAAGCAGGCGGGGGGCAACAGCAACGGCCGGTGCCCCGGTCGATTCATCCTTGATTGCCATGCTTACGCCTCGCTTTACATCGCTTAACCGAAGGAGCGGCTACCGCGTCGCTGCCAAATATCGGGCAAAAGTACGGCCAGCGCATCGTCCACAGTGACGATGCCGATTAAGTGATCCGCATCGTCCAGGACCGGTACGGCGAGCAAATTATACTCTGCTAACACGCGCGCTGCACTCACTGCCCGATCATCAGGGTGCACCGTCGGGACGTCGGGGTCCATAACCTCAGCAATCGGCGTTGCGGCGCTGGCAAGGATTAAGCTACGCAGGCGCACACTCCCCAGCAGGGTTTGTGGATCATCGGTTGCCGTGACATACAGGGATAGCAACGGGTCTGGTACTTCAGCCAGTGATTGGACCAGGCGAACTGCCTCGCCAACCGTTGTGCCATCCGGCACCTGCACAAAATCGGGGGTCATAATCCGGCCAACGCTATCTTCGTCATACGCCAAGAGTGCTTGCACATCGGCCGCTTCCTCTGGCTCCATCTTGTCCAAGAGCTGCGCTGCAACCGTATCATCCAAATCTTCCAGCGCATCAGCGGCCGCACCTGGCTCCATTTCTTCCAAAATATCCGCCGCTCGCTCCTGGGCCATCCCTTCGAGCAAGTCAGCCACACGCGCGTCGCTCACCTCCTCTAGAGTCTCAGCGGCCGTTTCGTCGTCCAGGGCAGCGACGATTTCCGCACTTTCACGGAAGGAGAGACCGTCCACGATGCGCGCCAGATCGACCGGATTAAGCTCACTCAGGCGGTCGTACGAGACTTTCAACTGTACTGGCGCTGCACTCGCTAGGTACTGAACCTCGGACCATTCGATGATTTGCCGGCCCATCACACGGTCCGCGAAACGCTGCGGACCAAGCCGGCGTAGCAGGGCTTGTGGGCTCACGTCAACGCCAACTACATGGTAGCGCGTGCCGATCAGCGCAAGCTGGACGTCGTTAACCCGCACGATCCTACGCCCCGTTATGTCAATTATTTGATGGTCTAACACGTCTTTGCTGAGCAACACCTCATCGTTGCGGCGGCGAAAAGGAGTCATATCCACAATCGACGAATTGAGACGCAGTACGCCGGATAAGGATGCTAAATGGCTGGCCGGCACAAAAACGCGCCGGCGGCGATCCCGCACGACGAGGCCTGTGACGACCGGATATGTCTCACCCTCAATGTACACGATCAAGTCATCAAGCTTACCGATCGCCTCGCCCGTTTTGCCTTGCACGGGACGGTCAAGCAATTGTGCCAGGAATAGCATCCCCTACCTCCAGAACCGTACCTATTGTACGGTAAGTTGCAAGGAAGCAGCACATCACCTATCTTTATCCTGGAGTATGCGGCGATGGTCGTGTGCAACATAGCAGTCCGTATGATAAGGTAGAACACATGACGACGGCACCATCCAACCAACCATTACGCGTGGGAGTCATCGGGCTAGGGGTCGGGCTGGCCCACTTGAAGGCCTACGCAAAAATGCCCGATGTGCAGATCATGGGGCTGGCCGGCATCGAAGATGACCGGCGAGTGCAGCTAGGCGAGGATTACAATATTCCCTATCTCCATCGCGACTATGCCGAGTTGCTGGCGCATGATGATATTGATGCCGTCAGTATTGCCGTGCCCAATGCGCTCCATGCCCCGATCTCGCTTGCCGCTCTTAACGCTGGCAAGCACGTTTTGTGCGAAAAGCCGCTGGCCCGTACCGGTCCCGAAGCCGAGCAGATCGTCCAGGCAGCAGTCCAAGCAAAGCGGGTCTTACAAACGGTTTTCAATCACCGGCGGCGAGGCGATGTCGAAGTGTTGAAGCGTTATGTGGACCAGGGGAGCCTCGGGCGCATCTACCATACCAAGGCCAGCTGGATGCGGCGCCGTGGCATCCCGAGCCTGGGAAGCTGGTTCACGAACAAAGAACTGGCGGGTGGAGGGCCGCTGATCGATCTTGGCGTCCATATGCTCGACATGGCACTCTATTTATTGGGTGAACCAACTGCGCTGGCAGTCAGCGCGGCCACCTATGCTGAACTTGGCCCCCGTGGGCGTGGGGCAGATAACGCGGGTAAGCAACAGGTTGGCAGCAACTACGAGGTCGAGGATCTAGCGACGGCCTTTATACGACTGGCAGACGGCGGCACGCTGTTACTGGAAGCGAGCTGGGCGACACATGGCAGTGCCGCCGATGATTATGGCGTAACACTCTACGGGACCGAAGGCGGTGGCGAGATCAAGGTCAAGAACTATAGCTGGGAAGATACCCTACGCATCTACACCGATGTCGCAGACGTACCGGCCGAGATTCGACCGGAGGTGCGGAAGGTCGACGGTCACCTAGCCGTCGTGCGCGATTTCGTCCAAACGATTCAATCCGGCAATTGGTCCGCCCATATTGGAACCGAAGGGTTGCAACGCGCCCGCATCATTGATGCTTGTTACCAATCGGCGCAGCAAGGACGTGAGGTGCTGCTCAGCGGGACAGCATCATCTTAAGGAAAACAGATCAAGGAGCGAAACATGACAACGGATGTACGCGTAACGGTTTGGAATGAATACCGCCATGAACTGAGTGACGAAAAGGTCCGCTCGGTGTATCCCGACGGTATCCATGCGACGATAGCAAAGGGGCTCCAAGGTGCCGGCCTGACCGTACGGACGGCAACGCTTGACGAGCCGGAGCATGGCCTGCCGCAGGATGTGCTCGATGCCACCGATGTATTAGTATGGTGGGGACATATGGCCCATAACGCCGTCAGCGACGAAATTGTTGCCCGAGTCTACGCTCGGGTCTTGGCAGGGATGGGCTTAGTCGTTCTACATTCGGGTCATTTTTCTAAAATCTTCAAGCGTCTGATGGGCACAAGCTGTGACCTAAAATGGCGTGAGGGTGGTGATCGCGAGCGCTTGTGGGTCGTCGCCCCCGGGCATCCCATTGCCGAGGGCCTTGGTGAGTATATTCAACTTGATGAAGAAGAAATGTATGGCGAACACTTCGATATCCCGGCACCTGAGACCTTGGTGTTCGTCAGCTGGTTTACCGGTGGCGAGGTCTTCCGTAGTGGCTGCTGTTATACGCGTGGCGCGGGGAAAATCTTCTACTTCCGCCCCGGCCACGAGACGCTGCCCACGTATCACCACCCGGATGTTCAGCGGGTCATCGCGAATGCCGCGCGATGGGCGGCTCCCAGGCCCGGAGCGCAGCGTATTTTTGGCAACCGCCCACCTTTAGAAACCAGCGGTGCTGCCAGCGGCAAGAAGTAGCGGCGGCATCAGATCCGCCCAAGTGGTAGTGGGAATGACAGTTAGCTAATCAGGCGGGCGATGGCAAAAGCAATTGCTGCAGCCAGCCCGCCCACGGTTATGGTTTGCAGCGCCCCACGGACTGGAGTGATGCCGGTAAAGTGCCCTTTCACGTAGCCGAAAATAAAGAGTGCGATGAGCGTCATGACCACCGACACATACAAGGCCGTGCGGGCCTGGGACAGCAGCATGTAGGGGGCTAAGGGAATCAAGCCGCCCACAATGTATGATCCCGCAATGGTCATGGCGCTGGTGCGTGCGCGGCTTGGTTCCGGTTTCTCAAGGCCTAACTCAAAGCGCATCATAAAGTCTACCCATTTGCCCGGATCACGACGCATGGCATCGACAATCGGTGCCGTCTGCGCATCACTTAGACCATAGCCACGAAAGACCTCTGAGACTTCCTCGGCTTCTCGATCTGGTACAGTGCGCACCTCCTCTCGCTCGCGCTCCATCTCCGACCCGTAATGCTCAGCATCGGTGCGCGCAGCCAGGTAGCCACCCAACCCCATCGCAATCGAACCAGCGGCTATTTCGGCTAATCCCGCCGTTACAACGATGCCTGATGACGCAATGGCCCCGGAAAGCCCGGCAGCCAAGGCGAACGGCACTGTTAAACCATCCGACATCCCAATCACAATGTCACGCACGGTCTCGGTCGCCGTGAAATGATGTTCGATATGTGGTGTTGCAGGCATCGTTGGTACACTCCTCCTCCCAGTTTTCGGCATCATACCAGCCTTTTCTGCTCCAGGCAGTAAGTAGGCCAGTAAGGCAGGACCTCTACACTAATATGGTAGAGGTTACGTAGAGTCCAAGTTGGATGCGCCAGCCTGTATCCGAATAGTCCTTCAACAATCCAATAGTTCGAGGAGATCCCCGTGATTCATTCCCCCAGCTTGCTGCGCTCACGCAAAGGTCTGACCCGTAGGCCTTGGTTTATCCCTTCCAGCGGGCGTGTTGCCATGCCCGTGCTTATCATGGTGTTGTTCGTTGCCGGTAGCACGCGACCGTCTAAGAGTGCGTTGCTCGACACCTCGGGCGATTGGTCCGTTAGTGGCCAAAACCTCTCGAATACTCGCTATCAAGCTGCTGAAGGGACCATTGGCGTACATACGGTTGGCAACCTTGCACCCAAGTGGTCATTTACACATGGCGGCAATGTAACGGCCACCCCCGCCGTTGTTGGTGGTGCAGTGTATGTTCCCGGCTGGGCCGGAAACCTGTCAAAGCTCGACGCGACCAGCGGTGCTCTGATCTGGTCTCATGCAATGTCGGACTACACCGGTGTTCCCGGTGCGATCTCGCGGACGAGTCCTGCGGTTGCAAATAACACCGTCTTCGTTGGCACCCTCAAGGGTGCTGATGTGGTTGCTGTCGATGCGACAACCGGTGACCTCCTCTGGCTCAGACAGCTCGATACCCACCCGTATGCGCAGATTACCCAGTCGCCAGTTGTGTATAACGGTGTCGTGTACGTCGGTGTCTCCTCCGACGAAGAACAGGCTTCTACCACCGGCGGCTACACCTGCTGTACATTTCGCGGGAGCATTGCGGCGCTAGATGCGACCACGGGCCGTCCCATATGGCAGAGCTATACCATCCCGCCGAATGGTGGGCAACCAGGTGGCTATAGTGGTGCCGCAGTCTGGAGCAGTAGTCCCGTCGTTGATGCTGACCGCAATGCGCTCTATATAACGACCGGCGACAACTATAGTGTCCCGTCCAGCGTGTCGACCTGTATCAAGCAGGCTGGGGGAGCATCCTGCAATGCATCCAACGATTACTTTGACTCTATACTGGCGTTAGACTTGACGACCGGTGATGTCAAGTGGGCGGCAAAGACGGTAACCGCCGACGCGTGGAGCTGGGCCTGCCTTTCCGGACCGCGCTCCAATTGCCCGTTGCCGGCTGGCCCTGATTTTGACTTCGGCGCAGGTGCAAATCTCTTCCAGGCAACCATCAACGGGCGCTTACAGAC
>JACDGP010000239.1 GCA_013821605.1 Herpetosiphonaceae bacterium | reverse complement strand
TACGTCTGCCGCGCTGCCACCCTGCTGGAGCTTGGCCAACTGGGCATTAGCCTGATCGACCGCTGCTTGGGCTTGGGCAACATCCGTATCTTTCGGCCCCTTTAACAGCTGGTTGAGCTGTACCTGCGCGTCGGTGACCTGCGCTTGGGCGTTCGCATCGTCATTGATCTCTTGTTGTTGGGCATTTTGGAAGGCTACCTTCGCCTGCTCCAGCTTCGACTGCGCTTGAGAAAGCGCCAGCGTCGCCGTCTGCAGTGCATTGGCATACTGTTGCTGCTGCGTAGCCGTATCAAGCTTTTCGGAGGAGAAGCTTTTGCCCGTTTTGGGATCGGTGCCATTCTGCGCATTCTGGTTATCATAGTACGCGCTGGTATAGCTAGTTTGAGCCGTACGTACTCCATCGGCGGCCTGATACATCGACTGTTGCGCGCTCGTTTTGTTGCTTGAGTCAGCCGCCGCAGTCTTTTGATAATTTTGCTGCGCCTGCGTCAGCTTGGTCTGCGCCGCACTGACCAGATCAGGTGTCGGGCCGGTTTTGACGGCCGCAAGTTTCGCTTGCGCTGATTGCACCGCCGCTTGGGCATTCGCAATGTCAGCCGGTGTGGTGTTCCCGGTTTTCACCTTTTGCAAGTTAGCTTCCGCGCCTCGCACACCTGCCTGGGCATTCGCAATATCGGCTGGCGTGGTGTTACCCGTACGTGTTTTCTGCAATCCAGCTTCCGCAGCTCGTACTGCCGCCTGGGCGTTCGCAATATCGGCCGGTGTTGTGCTACCAGTGCGCGTCTTATCGAGTGCCGCTTGTGCTGCCCGCACCGCTGCCTGCGCATTAGCCACATCCGCAGCCGTGTTATTGCCGTTTTGAGCCTTTTGGAGGTTGGCCTGGGCATTCCGTACCGCTGCGCTGGCGCTTGCTAGGTCGGCCTCGGTCGAGTTGCCATTCTTCGTTTTATCAAGCTGGGCCTTGGCCTGAGCCACACTTGCCTCTTGGGCAGCCTTGTCCTGGTCGGTCGCTTTGCCGTTTTGTGCCTGCTCAAGCTTGGCCTGTGCACTTTGCAAGTTCGACTGCGCTTGGACCACTTGCTGATCCAGATCGCGCGGATCGAGCGCAGCTAGGTCTTGGCCCTGCTTGACCGCCTGGCCTTCTTCCACAAACACTTTTTGAATGGTCCCGGTCGTCCCGAAAGCCAGATCGGCCGTTTGCGCTGGTTGAACGGTACCACTGCTACTCACCGTCACGGCAAGATTGCCACGTCGTACCTTGACCGTGTCGGTCGTTTGCGCACCGGCTGCTGGAGCTGCACCTGAACCGGGAGCACAAGCGGTGATTAATAATGCAGTCGCGACTACTGCCCACGTGCGTCGAATACGTCGCATTGTCATAAACCCTTGCCTCGAAACGTATCTACTATAAACCGTTAGATTATTGATGGCCTGCTACAACTATCTCACATCCGGCTCAAAGTTTCACTCGATCTATGTTACCAAATGTTACTTGCCCGGCCTATGAGTGTGCCCTGCCTTTTCTACGCAAAGCCGTCTGCCATTGTTGCAGGGAAAGGCCACAGTATGGTGTGCTGCGGCCGCCCCCTGCTCGAATCTGTGTCTAATGCGCTGGCATCGGCGGTGCTTCCCCTGCTGCCGCACCGCGTCCAGCCCATTTAAGGGGCCAGCCCGGCAGGAAAAAGCCAATCAACATAGCCAAGATTGCGAAATAAAAGGTGACTCGGTAGGTCTTTTCGAAGCCCGACACATATTCACTGCACGCCTGCTGGATTTTGGGCCGAACCTGTGTGGCGGCGACGGCTGGTACACCAGGCGGCAGGTTTTGCTCGGCGGCAACCCCCGGCGTCTCGCAGATGCCGAAGGCTACAGGCTTAGGTGCACTCGTGACTTTGACCGGCTGTGTTGCACTCGCCTGTTGCGATGCTGCGTTTTGGTAGCTTAGAGTCGTGGTTGATAATCCGCCGGTCAGCACAGTAGCCAGAGCTGCAACGCCGATCGACTGGACAACGAAGCGCGTCCCGTTAATCAAGGACGACCCACGGGCTATCTTGTCCCGAGGCACCGCACCCAGTGCGGTTGCGAACGTGGTTTGCACCGTCATACCGAGTGCTACACCGCGCAACGCCAACAACAGCAGAATCGTGCTAATGGGCGTGGTCGCTTGGAGATGGGAGAGCTGCCACGTATTGAGCAACAGCAGCCCAAAGCCGCCGACAACCAGCGGCCGTGGCCCGATCTTGTCATATAATCGTCCGGCAATCGGAGTTGTAATGGCCGCTGTAAGCGCGAGTGGCAGCAGGGTAACGCCGGTTTCGAGTGCGGTTCGTCCGCGTAGGATTTGCAGATACAGCGGCATCAAAAACTCTGCCCCGAACAAGCCGATCACCGATACCCAGCCAATCAAGCTCGCAATTGCGAACGTTGGACGACCAAACAACCGTAGATTAAGCAACGGTGCTTTGGCCACGAAGAGTTCGATCACGCTGAACAAGAGCAGTGCGACCGCGCCTATCCCAAAGGTGGTGAGGACGAAGCTTGAAGACCAACCCTTCTGAGAAACTTCACTCGCTGCCAACAAGACTGCGCCAAAGCCGATCACCGAGGTAATCAAGCCCAGTACATCGGCCGGTGTTTTGCCTTCCACCGGCCGCTTGCGCAACCAGCGTGATGCAAGCGTCACCCCCAGAATGCCGATCGGCACATTAATGAAAAAGATCCATTGCCACAGGCTCTGATCAACGAGCCAACCGCCCAGAATTGGTCCGAGCGCCGGGCCGACGACCAACGATATCCCAAAGAAGCCGAGCGCGAGCCCTTGCTCCTTAGGCGGAAAAGTTGAGTAAATAAAGGCGGCCGCCAGTGGCTGGGCCATACCACCACCAAAACCCTGGAGGGCGCGCGCCCCGACCAGCACCCAGATGCTGTTTGAGAACGATGGTGCCAGACCACATAAAAACGAGCCTAATACAAAAATTGATAGACCAGCTACATACATGCGCTTGATGCCGAAGCGGTCGGCCAAAAAGCCCGACATCGGTGTCATAATGCCTAATGCCAGCACGTACACGCTAACGATCCACTGGGCATTGCTAAGACTGACGTTATAGGCGCTCTGCACTGTACGCAGTGCCACGTTCACGACCGTGCTGTCGAGCACGATCATAAAGACCCCGAATATAACGCAGATCAATACCTTCCATTTGTATTCCAACCAACCTTTTTGCTCGGGCGCTGCCTGAGCTCCTCCATAGACTGCCATCTGCTCCCCCTGTGGTTTACGTAGTTACGATTCGTCTCAATCCTGACCGAGAGCTTCCTTAGCCTCGCGCCCCGTTCGAATACCGTCGAACATAATGCTAACCAATGCTTTGCTAAACTGCTGAGGTGAACAACAGCTCGCTCGCAAAGCTTCCTCATAATCATTCCGAAACAAGCTCGACAGTGCCTTGACGATCACCGGCGTCGGAATATCGTTCACCACGTCTCCCTCGGACTTGGCCGCCTCGACCAACTTCGCAATCTCGGCCATCATATGCTGGTGTTGCGCCTGGAAGCGCGGATGCTGTACAACGGTTGTAGGCATCACCATCATGCGCGTGGCCCAGGTGTTAGCTTTACGCTCAATACCACGCTGCATCGCCTGTTTCAGTTGATCGATCGCTGGGAGCGCCGGATCGACGCTCCGAATCTCTTCCTCAGTCCGCTGCATCGAACGAACAATCACGTTTACTGCCAGATCTTCTTTCGAAGCAAAATGCTGGTACAACGTTGCTTTGGAGATGCCCACCCGCGCAGCCAGCTCGTCCATGCTCATATCTGCATAACTCTGCTCAAGCATCAAGTCATAAGCGGCATCCAGAATCGCATCTTCGCGAAACTGGCGTTGGCGTTCATGCCATGTCGGTCGACTCATACTGCTCTAAACTTTCAAGTTTTATCGTGAACTCATCGGTTTGCATAATATACCTTCCAGTATCATTTGTCAACCCTCCGGTTTTGGCAAGATGCATGCCGCAGTTTAATAGGGTCTTATGCTAGTTGAAGTGAGTTGACGAGAAGTCCTCCGGATGGTAAGCAGGAGTTGCAAAGACAACCACTTATCACGAGGAGGACGGACGGATGATACGGGATTTCGATGATTTTTGCACCTG
>JACDGP010000238.1 GCA_013821605.1 Herpetosiphonaceae bacterium | reverse complement strand
GGGTCTTATGCTAGTTGAAGTGAGTTGACGAGAAGTCCTCCGGATGGTAAGCAGGAGTTGCAAAGACAACCACTTATCACGAGGAGGACGGACGGATGATACGGGATTTCGATGATTTTTGCACCTGGATGTATGTGGTGGTCGACACACTCTGGCAACCACTGGCGCCACGCTTTGCTCGTCCCGGTCCTGCACCACAGTGCAGTGATAGCGAGCTCATCACCATGTTCGTGATTGGGGAATGTCGCGGGTGGGATGTGGAAACCGAGCTGCTCAACCAGTGGCAGGCACATCGTGACCTGTTTCCGCACATCCCCTCGCAAAGCCGCGCCAACCGACGGCGGCGGCAGCTGATGCTCGGGATCAATCTGGTCCGTCAGGCGATCCTCCAGCTGCTCGATCTGGCACAGGATCGGCAGTGTGCCATTGATAGTTTGCCGATCCCCGCGATCCACTTTCACAGTGTGCCGGGCTCGAACGGTGAGTGGAAAGCGCATGGTGCGACCTACGGCAAAGTCTCGTCGAAGCAACAAACGATCTTCGGCTACAAATTGCAGCTGTTGGTCACCTTGAACGGCGTCATTGTGGATTTCGAACTGGCCCCGGCCAATGCGGCCGATCTGGTGGTGGGCTTGGAGCTGTTGGCCGAGCACTCTAGCCTCACGGTGGTGGGCGATAAAGCGTATATTAGTGGTGATGCAGCGGAGGCCTTGGCGCAGGACCACCAGATTACGTTGGTGACGAGTACGCGGAAAAACCAACACCATCAAGCGAGTGCGGCGACCAACCGCCTGATCAATGGGGCACGCCAAATCATCGAAACGGTGAACGGGCAGCTGAGCGAACAGTTGCACATCGAACGCAATCACGCGCACACGTTTTGGGGCTTGTGCGCACGCTTGTATACGAAACTGGCGGCGCATACGCTCTGTATCTATCTCAATCGGCTGTTGGGCAACTCGGAGGCCTTGCAAATCAAAGCCCTTGCGTTTCCGAACTAGCATAAGTGCCTACATGCGTGTGTTCAACAGTGGTTGCACAAGAGTATACTCGTAGTTGAGCAACGGTCTTCGCTTGAACAGATAGGGGACATCGGTGAACGGAAAGGCAGTGGTGGAGCACGCGACCATTCTCTGGCGCTGCCTTGATGTGGCAGGGCATGACGTGGCCGAGCTTCGTTCAAGCAGTGATGGTGCACACCTCTCCGGTGTTACGGTACGAGCGTATACAGACCTTCCCTGCCGGCTGGAGTACACGATCACGTGTGATGCCCGGTGGCGCACTACCCGCTGCCTGCTCACGGGTCACATTGGTGGCGCTCCGCTCACCCTCAACGTGCACCACAGCGCGGCCGGCGAGTGGCGGGTCGATGGAGCCGTCGTGGCGAATCTTGCCGGCTGCGAGGATGTTGACCTGGGCTTTAGTCCCGCGACGAACCTGCTGCCGATCCGTCGGCTTGGCCTCGCGGTTGGACAGCACGCCAAAGTGCGCGCGGCCTGGGTGCGCTTTCCCGAACTCACGGTGGAGGTCCTTGAGCAGGAGTACACCCGCGTGAGCTCAGAGCACTACCAGTACCAGAGCGCGGGCGGAGCCTTCCAGCGAGAACTCACCGTGGATCCGGCGGGCTTCATCATCGACTACCCGGGGTTTTGGCGAGCGGAGAAGCCGACGAGCTAGGCTACGACCTTATGCATTGATACGGACTGTGCAGTCCAGGCGGCAACGGTGAAGGAACGCGTGCCGTACGACTGTATTTGCTATTTACAGCCCGTTGAGGTATTGGTGCGTTATAAATTTACATAATGATTACACGGGGAGAATGTGCTCATGGCACGCGGAAATATCCAAATCAGCGCGAAGACAGGGCGTGAGTTTGATGAGTGGCTCGATTAGGTGCAGCAGGTGATGGGACGTGCGGTCGATCTGGATGCGTCCCGACTCTATCATGTAGGCCGGAGTATCGCGAGGCAGATCACAATGGAGGCGGCCACGTTGGAGTTGCTTCCACGTACGTCTCAGGAGGCAGCGTAGCAGCAAGGAGGCTCGAGGCTCCGCCGGGTGTTCGTTGTCGTCCTGCACCTAGCAAGAGTGCTACACGCGTTAGGAGGTACTTCTTGACATGGACATTCGAGTTCAAGGTTACATGCGCGTTGGCGCGAGACACGGTCGTGCAACGGAGCAGATTGGTCCGTTCCTCGCCACATTCACCGCCTACACGGATAATCCGTATCTGAATTATGCGCTCCCGGACGACGGGGCCACACCTTCGTCCGCGGAGGTGGCAGCCTTGATCACGGCCTTTGAAGGAAGGGTGCGTCGCCCGCGCCTTGAATACGTCTCGCGACTGGCACCGGCCGTCGAGCCGGCGTTACTCGCCGCCGGTTTTGCAGTGGAGGATCGCCTCCCGCTCATGATCTGCAATCGAGGCGAAGAACGAGCGGTGGTGCCGCCACCCGGGATCGCGGTGGTCAGGCCGACAACGGATGCGGAGTTGTTTGGGCTGCTTGCCGCGCAGAATGAAGCCTATGGTGGCTCCGCGCCTGAAGCTGACGCCGTCGAGCAGCTGCAGACCAGTCTCGAATCAGGAACCATGGCCCTGCTTGCACGGGTTGCTGGTACAGGAGAGGTAGTCGGTGGGGGATGTGCACAGTTCCGGCGGACAACATCAGCGAGGTTGCCGGGATCGGCGTGCGCCCAGCATTCCGCAGGCGTGGCATCGCGGGCGCACTCACGGCCCAGCTTGTACGCGCGGCCTTTGCAGTTGGTGTACGAACAGCATTTCTGACGCCGGCGAACGAGGCGGCCGGCCGCATCTATCAGCGAGCCGGTTTCACACCGGTGGGAGAGATTCTGCATATTTCCAGGTCATCGACGCAACGCGGACACAGGCTCACAAGACATAATGGGGTCGATGAGGTGACGAGGCAGCCGAAATGGAGGAACCTGGCGCGGAAATGGGCAGAAGGACTGACAATGATGGTGGACCAGGTGGTCGTCTACGCCTGCGTGAAGCGGGCCGACCGTCGCCCCGAGCTGCCCAAAGAGCCATGGCGACAGACAGGCAATGCCCATTGTCAGCGATCTCAGGCCGGGCGTGGAGGATACCAGAACTACTTTTGACCTGTTGACGCTTCATATCCGCTTCTCCTACAGGGTAATAGGCCTTGAAGTAGCGAGGCTGTCACCAGCCGCAATCCGTCCCAGGGTTTTGTCCTCCTTGGGCACAACGTGATGTGTTACGTCGCTGCACAGATGGCCCACATCGAGCGATGCTGCGTCCAGGGGAAATGTGATTGCAGGGAAAACGCCGCAAAACGCAGGAAAGATGATCTTCCTGTGCTACCACACGCGTACCCGTGGTGGTGCAGCGTGCGGATCGGGCTCAGGTACGACCGCGTCAGTGGATACCAGTTCGGTCGTATCGGTCTCGTCGATGGGTGGCTCTGGCTCGCTCAGGACCGGAGCCGTTGGTAGGGGGTCGGGCTCTGCCTTGCCCTTTGGCGGCACGAGCGGCATTGTGAGATCCACGGCGCGCGTTGCTCGTATATGATCGGTGCTCGTTCTCGGGAGGTGTTCTAGCTCGTCAAACAGTGGTGAGGAGTCGAGGCGTCGGGCAATCACAATGCCTTTGCGCTTGCCCATTGGCGCGTAGACCACCACCGCGTCATCCGGGAGGCGCTTCTGGGCTTCGGCCGGTGAGAGGGCCGGGACTTCCTCCCGCTGGTGGCTGATCGTCGTCTGCTGGCTCGTGCGCGTGGCCGGTCCCACCGTGTGGCTGCGGCCCTTACTTTCGTGCCGGATAAAGTCCAACCTGGTGCCCAGCATGTCACTAATGTGCCGCGCCATTTTGAGATCGTTGCTCGCAAAATAGAGGTGGTAGTGACAGTTGCCCATGATCGTCTCGGCGGTCTCTGGTCCATAGATGTCGCGGAGTTGGGAGAGTTGCTGCAGATAGATAATCAGCATGATGCCCGCGCTGCGCACCGTGGCCAACAGGGTATCGAGGCCGGGGATCGCGAACGCAGCGAGTTCGTCGGTATTGTCACATTAACTACGAGGCGCTCGAGGGACCGTCAACCTGTGCGATACTCTCCGCATGAAGACAACTGCTGTTCCATCTTACAAGCGCCACCGTTACCCCGCCGAAATCATCAGTTTCACG
>JACDGP010000237.1 GCA_013821605.1 Herpetosiphonaceae bacterium | reverse complement strand
CGAAGCCGCCGCACAAGAGTGACGGAAGCAGCGCTATCCCCGTCAGCATGTCCCGCTGCACCGCAAGCGTCACGATCACACCGCCGACCCCTGCGCACAGCAGGAGTCCGCCGAGCACAAGCACGCGGGTCCCCACGCTGCGCGCTACCCGTGCCGAAAGGAGTGAGGTGACCAGCGATGCCGCCTGGAATGGGACGATGAGGAGCGCTGCCTGGAGCGGCGTACGGCCGAAGCCAGCCTGCAAACAGATCGACAGGGCCAGGAAGAAGGAGTAGACCCCAGAGAAGAAGACGAGGCTTATAGGCAACCCGACCCGGAATGACCGATCGTGGAACAGCATGGGATCGACAAGCGGCGATCCACCGCGTGCGGCCTTGCGCCGCTGATCACGGCTAAACAGCCCCAGGAGTGCAAAGCCTCCTGCGAGAGTGCCCCAGGTCCAGGTTGGCCAGCCCAACGTGCGCCCGGCGACAATCGGATAAACGAGGAGCAGCAGGGCTACGCCGATCAGGACCACACCGCTGAGGTCGAAGCGGCGCGCGTTGGCGGCCCGTGACTCGTGCAGCAGACGGGCGGCGCCAAGCAGGGCGACGGCACCGAACGGGAGGTTAATCAGAAAGATTGGCCGCCATCCCAACCCCCAGAGATTGGCGCCGATTAGCACGCCTCCCAGCAGTGGGCCGGTGATCGTACCCAGGCCTACCACCGCGCCCAGCACACCGAACGCGGTGCCGCGCTCGGCAGCCGGGAAACTGACCTGGATTATGGCCGAGACCTGGGGCACCATCAGTGCTGCCATCGCGCCCTGTAATACTCGGAACCCGATCAAGGCAACGGGCGTAGGTGCGAGGCCGCAGAGCGCGGAGCTCAGGGCAAAGCCGGTTACACCGAGGAGGAATATCCGCTTGCGACCGATGAGATCGCCCAGACGGCCACCCGTGATCAGCAACGTAGCGTAGGACAGCAGGTAGGCGTCGAGCATCAACTGGATCTGCGCGGTACTTGCGCCCAGGTTCGCCTGAATAGCCGGCACCGCATTGTTGACGATGGATGTGTCGAGCAACACCATAAACGTGGCGAGGAGGACACTGGCCAACGCGCGCCAGCGTAGTGGGCTTGGTGGATGGGATGCGGACAGCATGGGAACTCCTTACTAAGCGTCCTATCTAAGCAATGCTTAAAATCTAAGCGTAGGTAAGATAGAGTATAATCTAAGCATTGTCAAGACGACGATCAAGCCACCGAGTCACCACGATGAAACGACCTGATACCTATCACCACGGTCACCTCCGCCAAGCCTTGCTGGATGCCGCCCGCAGCCTGATTATTGACGCAGGGGTCGAGGCCCTCACGCTGCGTGAGGTGGCCCGCCGCGCAGGCGTAACAACGGGAGCGCCGTACCACCATTTTGCTGATAAGGCTGCCCTTGTGGCTGCCCTCGCGCGCCAGAGTCTTGACGAGCTCGACCACATCGCCGCTACTGCCCTGGACGGCATCAGTGATCCGCACGAGCAACTCCGGACACTCGGCGTCCTGTACGTGCTCTACGCCGTCGATCACCCAGCTGAGTTTCGCCTCATGTTTCGTCCCGATAAGGGCGTGCCGTTCGACCGGCCCGATCCTGCGGCTGAACCAGTCTTCCGCATCCTCATGCGGGTGGTTGACGCATGTCGGGCAGCAGCGGGGATCAGCGACGCTGGGCGTGATGCGGCTGCAATCACGGCCTGGAGCCTGGTGCATGGACTTGCAGCACTGCTCATCGATGGTCCGCTCACCGCGCTCGCGGCAGACCGGGAACGGCTGCACGTACTGGTTGTCGATATTACTAATCGGCTCGACGTCGTTTAGTGGACGTCGAGCCGATTATCAGCGACACCGCGAATCACCGGCGTCGGGTGGCCCGGCGCGGCTGCTCTGGCCATTTTCTACACTGCTCAGATACATCGTATAGCGTAGATTGAGGACAGGACCCTTGCTTCTCCCAGGCTTCATGGAGTGTGGTAAAAGCGAAGGTCCTGGTTCCTACATCACCGGGGTATGCGCCACACATTGTGCCTGGCTCATTCCTTGCAGCGCCACGATGATGCCCCAATCATTCAGTCGTCATGCTGCGCATCACACGCCCCATGATTCGAACCCTCGCTAATCGCGGGAGGAACAGGACTGAGTACGTGAGTAGCTTTGATAGGAAGCCTGGCAAGACCGTGCTCCGGCGACCCAGTGCATCTAGCGTTGGTTGAGCGACATCTACAGGCTCGAGCGCCATGCCCATCCGCATACCGGCACGGGCAGCGAAGCCACTGTTGGTTGGGCCTGGTGCAGATGCGAGCACATCCACGCCCAATGGTCCGAGTTCCACGTACAATGCCTCCGCCAGGGCCTGCACATACGCCTTTGTCGCGGCATAATGAGCGGCATGTGGCATGCCCTGGAACCCCACAATCGAACTCATCAAGACCATCCCGCCGCGCCCCCGCTTTGCGAATTGCCGTCCATAATACAAACTCAGCGCGAACAACGCACGACAGTTGACGTTGAGCATGTCCAACTCCTGGTCCAGCGTGGAGTCTAGAAATGAACCGGCGGTGCCAAAACCAGCTGCGGCAACGAGTAAGCCGACATCCAGGTCGTGGGTCACAGTCTCTATTGTGGCTACAGCCGTCGCGAGGGCTAAGTCGACCGCAATCACCTGGGCTTGTATACCGAGACGCGCCGTCAAATCGGCTGCCATGTGATCCAGGACCGCCTGGCTACGCCCGACCAGCACGAGATTTAACCCTGCTTCTGCGAGTCTGAGCGCCATCTCACGACCAATGCCTGAGGAGGCACCAGTCACCACGGCCCAGGGGCCATATCGCGTTCGCCATCGCGCAGATCGTTGATCCAGGTCTGATGCTCGACGGTTGTTCGCCGCCCGAACAGGGAGGGGAAGGTGGGTGTTTTTCCTCAACGATCGTGCCAGAAGATGGACCGGGTTGAAGCTGGCGCGGTCATAATGGGCAGTGCTCAGTCGTGGCATGGTTGACCTCCATAACGGGATGTTGCGAGCTCATGGGTGGCTAACAAACGTGGTAACCGGCCTACTGGCCAGGTCGCGGTGCGTCGCTGACAAAAAAGCTGCGCTGGATCAGGTTCGCGCCGGCCGTACATACTCCCAACGATGTGGCACCCCAGGACCAACATCTAAACGATGCTTACAATCTAAGCATGAGTAAGATACTGGATAATCTGAGCATTGTCAAGATGATGGTCATGCGTTTGGCGAGCACAAAACGTCGGGGATGACCCCCGGCGGGCGCTATCATACTGCCGAGGAGCTGTCTGAATCCTCCGGGGAGGTACGAGCCTCGCTGGGAACCAGAGGCGTGAGGCTGCCCGCTTCCGGGTTCAGGCACCAATCCAACAACCTTCACCCTCACACTACGCAGCGAGCCATGTGAGCAATTCCTGAATATCTTTGTGCGCTTTGATCCATCGAATGGTAGTAATGCAAGCTACCTCTGGCATCTCGTGCCCGCAAGCAAGCAGCAGTGAGGTGTCGTTGGGGTATGCTGAGGCAAGAGGCTGCGAAATCGTGCGGGTGGCGCTGTGCTACAATCTCCATATGGCGACCATTGCCGACATGCTACGCCAGCTTGGCAACCATGCAGCACCCCAAGGCGGTAATGCGTTCGTCGGGCCGATCACCTTGCCAGCATATGATCCGTCACCCCTCCAGATCCCGGCTCCGCCGGTTTTAACACGGGGCTGGAGTAGCGCGACAGGTCGTCCCACCGAAGCACACCATGCCCTGGCGCTGGCAGCGGCGCGTGCCGGTGAAGGGGTGGCCTTGATGGGTCATGGGGCAGTGCCGCATGACGATCTGCTGCTGATAGCTTTGGCACAATTACTGGCAGAACCCCAAGCAGCGGCAGTGTGGGTCGCACCAGACCAGGCAAGTCTGCAGGCGACGACGGCACTGCTGAAGCGCTTGCAGCCGCCGCTGACCTGGCACGTGCTGGGAGAGCAGAGTCAGCGTGGCGCAACTGCTCAGTTGACGCTGCTGACCTATGATGACCTACACCGCCGCGTCTTGCAGTGGGCCGATCGAGCCTG
The DNA here is from genome assembly GCA_013821605.1 of Herpetosiphonaceae bacterium. GTDB lineage: Bacteria > Chloroflexota > Chloroflexia > Chloroflexales > Kallotenuaceae > JACDGP01. The sequence continues at coordinate 104 of JACDGP010000237.1, read as the reverse complement.
GAAGTGGCTTTGGCCCAGACTGCAGTTCATGGCTTTACCGGCGCTCCATCACGCTAGCGGTGCGACGGGTGGTCATGTGCTTTGGCTGGTACGGCGGGTTGAGC
>JACDGP010000007.1 GCA_013821605.1 Herpetosiphonaceae bacterium | reverse complement strand
GGCGTCGGCGGGATCGAAGCGGAGGCCGTGCTGCTCGGTCAGCCACTGGCCATGCTCACGCCTGCGGTTGTCGGTGTGCGCTTGACCGGCCGTCTTGCTGCCGGTGCGACGGCTACCGACCTTGTGCTGGCCGTCACCGAAATGCTGCGCAAGCAAGGCGTAGTTGGCAAGTTCGTCGAATACTATGGTCATGGCCTCAGCAGCCTAAGCCTTGCGGATCGCGCTACGATTGCTAATATGGCCCCCGAGTATGGCGCCACCTGCGGCTTTTTCCCGGTTGACGACGAAACCCTGCGCTATCTCCGTGGTACCGGACGACCGGAGGAGTTGGTCCAGCTTGTCGAGGCCTACTCCAAAGCCCAGGGGCTCTTCCGCACCGACGACACGCCCGACCCCGTCTTCAATGTGACATTAGAGCTTGACCTTGCTTCGGTGGAGCCAAGCCTCGCCGGTCCGCGCCGCCCTCAAGACCGTGTCCCTCTCCGCTCGCTTAAGCGCTCCTTCTGGAACTCGCTGCGCACGACCTTTAACCGCCCAATCGAGCCTGAAGCAGCGGCGACAGCGACCGATCGTAAATATATGCGTTGGTTGGGTGAAGGCGGCAATGAGGTTGATGTCGAGGACGCACCGGCTCCTGATCGGGAAAACCTGTACCATGGCTACCAAGTGCCGATCACCATGGATGGCCAACCCGACATCTTGACGCATGGCTCGGTCGTGATTGCAGCAATTACCTCCTGCACCAATACATCCAACCCTTCGGTCATGATCGGTGCCGGACTGCTCGCCAAAAAGGCGGTCGAGCGTGGCCTCCAGGTCGCGCCACACGTCAAGACCAGCCTCGCCCCTGGTTCGCGCGTCGTCACGGAATACCTCAAGGCGGGCGACTTGATGGGCTACCTGGAGCAGCTCCACTTCAATGTAGTTGGCTACGGCTGCACGACCTGTATCGGCAATAGCGGCCCGGTACCTGACGAGGTTGCCGATGCCGTGAAAACCCACGATTTGGTTGTCAGCGCCGTCCTAAGCGGCAATCGTAATTTCGAAGGCCGTATCAACCCGGTCGTCCGTGCCAACTATCTCGCGTCGCCGCCGCTGGTCGTCGCCTATGCCTTGGCCGGCACCGTGGACATCGACCTTCGCCACGAGCCGCTCGGCACCGGTACCGATGGCAAGCCCGTCTACCTCTCCGATATCTGGCCGAGCGAGGGCGAGGTCCAGGATGTGATGCTGCGCTCGCTCAATGCCGGCATGTTCCGTACCCAATACAGCAATGTCTTCACAGGCAACGAACAGTGGAACGCGATTCCGGTGGCGGGTGGCAAGCTCTACCAATGGAACGGCGACTCAACCTATATTCAGAACCCGCCGTACTTCACCGGCATGACCATGGATCTGCCGCCCCAACGCTCTATCGAGGAGGCTCGCGTACTAGCCTTGCTTGGCGATAGTGTGACCACCGACCATATTTCGCCCGCCGGTAACATCGCGGTCGATAGCCCCGCCGGCAAGTATCTCATCGAGCATGGTGTTGAGCCGAAAGACTTTAACTCCTATGGCGCTCGGCGTGGTAATCATGAGGTCATGATGCGCGGTACCTTCGCTAACATCCGCATGCGTAACCAAATGGTGGCCAAGGAAGGCGGCTGGACGCTGCATTTCCCTTCCCTTGACACGCTGCCGATCTATGACGCCGCGATGCGCTATGCGGAAGACAAGACGCCGCTGGTCATCTTCGCGGGCAAAGAATATGGCACCGGCTCGTCGCGTGACTGGGCGGCTAAAGGCACCTATCTGCTCGGCGTACGCGCCGTGATCGCCGAAAGCTTCGAGCGCATCCATCGCTCCAACCTCGTCGGCATGGGCGTCCTGCCTTTGGAGTTTACCAATGGTGAGTCCTGGTCGTCCTTAGGCTTAACCGGACGCGAGGTCATCACCATCCATGGCCTGGCAGCCCTCAAACCCCAGGGTACCCTGGATATTGTTGCCTGCCGTGAAGACGGCATTGAACTCCGCTTCCAGGCGCGAGCACGCATCGACTCACAGGGCGAGATGAACTACTACAAAAATGGTGGCATTCTGCACTACGTGCTACGGCTGCTTGCCGCGCACGGCACGGCAATTACCGCCTAAACGCTAGGTATGCGTTGTCTGATCACCCAACGGTCATGGGGTAACCGTTGGGTGCTCGATCATTCCTTATGCAGCCTCAACCGCTATTCGCAACTCCCCAAACAGCCGGGTCAGATCGTTCGCCTGATAATGTGCGTTCAAACCACTTGGGTTCGGTAGCACCCACACGACTGTAGCGCCAAGTTCCTCTGGCTGCCGACCCAGCACCGCCCGTGGTCGTCCGAATGCTGTCCGGTAGGCGCTAATCCCTAGTACAGCTAGATAGCGCGGATGGTAGTGGTTGATCTTAGCTACCAGTTGCTGGCCACCCACCTCCAATTCCTGAGGTGATAGCTCGTCAGCTCGGGCGCTTGCCCGTGCCGCAATATTCGTAATTCCGAGACCGCGTAGGAGTAGTTGTCGCTCCTCTGAGGGTGCTAGCAGCCGGTCCGTGAAACCTGCAGCATAGAGTGTCGGCCAGAACCGGTTGCCAGGTCGTGCGAAGTGATGTCCCACGGCTGCCGTATACAGGCCCGGATTAATGCCGCAAAAGAGCACCCGTAAGTCCGCTGCAATCACGTCCTGAACCACTTTCCCTGCTGCTGCCAGCAACTCTGCTTGTGTTGGCTTATGCATCTTCATCATCAATGTATTGTAGCCTTGCTCATCAAGCCGAGCTTGCCGCAGTGTGATAATCTGTACTCCAAGCAACACACTCCACCCAACCTTCGCTTGTTCAGCACGCGTCGTATGCTTGGAGTACAGCACCACTATGAGGAAACCGATGCAGCTTGAGTTGCTCCCTCTGCTCCATGTACAGCGTGAGCTGTATACGATCCCGCTCGGCTGGACGCGCTTCCATACCTATATCGAGACCATGACGGGTGGCACAGACGACATTATCCTACCGCTTGTCGGCATGAATCCCATGGGCAACGAGCATATTTCTGCCTTGCTCGATACGCTCATTGGCTTCGATGCTGAAGCAGTTGCAACCGCAGCGCTTACCGAGGCAGTTCAGCGCCTGACTACTGTAGATAGGCAGTTTCGAGTCGCGCTGATCGTGAGTGATGATCTGCGGGGCGGCTGGACCAACCGTTATTTCTCCGAAATGCAATCCCGCTTCGAGATGACATCGATGCTGAAGCGCCATTGGATCATAACAACCATCTGGACCAGTGAAACATGGTCACCGGAAAAGGTCCGTGCCGAGGTGCTCGCGCAGATCTACCGTGCTGCCTATACCCAATGCTTTGGCCTGCCCAAAACACTGCGCCAAATGCTTCGCCAGGAAGGTCTCGCCGCGCTCTTCGCTGCCACGGAAATGCCCGAACTGGTTCCTGACGAGCTTGCCTACAGCCGCGAGGTCATCCAGCCCCACCTGGACACAACCGAGTATCCGACCATCTTCGCCTGTCTCTTCGGCGACGAAGCGGCTAGTTCGGCTGGCTATCCACCCCTCGGTCTTTCCCCGCGTGCCGGCTATGCCGTTGCTCTGACCGATGCGCAGCGGGAGCAGAGTCCACCGGAAGCGTTGCTAGGTGCGCGCGCTGATCCGGCTCTTGTCGTATGATTGGTGACTGTTGCAGCATCAGGTCTCGACCTTGACGTCGCTCCTACCATCCGCTATACTTCGCGCCATCGGGGAGTAGCGCAGTTGGTAGCGCACAGCGTTTGGGACGCTGGGGTCGCAGGTTCGAATCCTGTCTCCCCGACCATTGATTCCTCCTTCACTTTTCTGGCCACGAGTTTCGTCACTTCGGTGTGGAGACGCGCATGACATCCCGAGGAGACGCGGCCGGTGAAGAATAAGCTGCAGTCTTCCATCTCTATGCCCATTCTGCCAGGAACCGAACGCAACGCGGCCCCTTCCTTCGGCGGAACGGTCGGCCAATTCGTCGCTGGTTCCTATACCAATCCCTACGGGACGCGCACCTATAAGCTCTCTATCCCGAGCGGCTATCATGGCCAGTCCGTGCCCTTGATCATCATGCTGCACGGCTGTACCCAAACCCCTGAAGATTTTGCTGCCGGTACCCGTATGCAAGCTCATGCCGAAGCAGCAACCTTCCTGATCGTCTATCCGGCCCAAAGTGGTAAGGCCAATCGATCCGGCTGTTGGAACTGGTTTCAACCCTCCGATCAGCAGCGTGATTGCGGCGAACCCTCACTTATTGCTGGGATTACGCGCCACGTGATGGCGAGCTACCACGTCGATCCCCAACGCGTTTATGTGGCAGGTATGTCAGCTGGGGGTGCGATGGCGATGATCATGGGTGTTACCTACCCCGATCTCTACGCTGCCATCGCTGTGCATTCCGGGCTAGCCTATGGTGCTGCCCAGGATCTTCGTTCTGCACTCACTGCTATGCACAAGGGTGGTCCCGACCCGGCTCGTCAGCCGAACCGCATTCGTGAAGCGAGCGATCCTTACACGCGTATCGTGCCCACCATCATTTTTCATGGCGACCAGGATCGGACCGTCGACCCTCGTAACGGTGATCAGGTGCTTGCCCAGTGGCTTATCACCTCCAGGACTGGACAGTACCCGATGGACCTATCGGAACACACTACTCAGGGGCGAGTACCGAATGGTCATAGCTATACCCGCACCAGCTACACCGATCCACGCGCGCAGACGGTACTTGAACAGTGGCGCATATATGGCGCAGGTCATGCCTGGTCAGGCGGCAGCCGTGAGGGTTCATTCACCGACCCTCACGGCCCCAATGCCTCCCAGGAAATCGTTCGCTTTTTCCTGGCGCATCCACATACGCCCCAAAATGGAGTTCCTACCGAGTAAAACTCTCAAAACCAAGCTCGGTCTGACCCCCGAGTTCTACCGACTTCGAGAGGTGTTAAATGCGTGATCGCGATTGGGTTGCTCTTAAAGCGGAGGCGGTGCAGTTAAGACGGCAAGGTTTTTCGCACTCACAAATTGGGCGAAGGCTTGATGTACATAAAAATGTTGCCGGACGATGAGTCGCAAATATACCATTCGATGGTTTCAGCGATGAATCAAAGGATGAGCAGCTTGCTGGCTACCGTGATCCGCAGACATACAGTCGTGCATGTGATCTGCGTCAGGCTGGTTGGTCGTACAAAATGATCTCGACCGAGTTGGGAGTGGCTAAAAGCACATTGAATAGTTGGTTCCGTACTGAGCCTGAGCATGAGCAGTTAGTTAAGCGACATGCCGTTGTCGGTCAACTTAAAGCGGTGCAGGCAAATAGATTACGACAAGACCGATTAACCAAAAAGATTCACGATGACGCAGTTGATGAGATGCAAGGATTGATCGGAGACGGCCTGAGTGAACGCGAACTATTCCTAACGGGTCTAGCACTTTACTGGGCCGAGGGTAATAAAACACAGAATCATTTAGCTATCGCAAACTGTGATCCTCAGCTAATACGAACATTCACATTATGGGTGGAGAGATGCCTACGTATTGACCGAAGCCGGCTACGAGGAATGGTGTACCTCTATGCTGATGTCGACGTTGACGCAGCTGAAACATACTGGAGTGAGGTCATAGGTATACCTCGCAGTCAATTTTATCCAGCGCAAGTAGATACAAGAACGAACAAGTCATCGGAAAAATATGGTACACTTATTTACGGAACAGTACATGTCAAGGTGCTTGGCGAAGGCACGAGCAATTTACACCGCAAAATTATGGGTTGGATTGCTGGACTTGGTCAACATATAAAACAGACGATGCGGGAATAGCTCAATTGGCAGAGCACTTGCCTTCCAAGTAAGATGTTGGGAGTTCGAGCCTCCTTTCCCGCTCCATTCAACACCCCGGTTGCGTAGCCTGGGGTGTTTGCTTTTCTCTGGAGATGTATTGGTGCTAGCCCGTGCTGCGGCCTACGACCGCATAGAGCGGATCGTTGCGCCGACTACGGGAGCTACGGTCGAGCACTTGGATGTCGCGCCATTTGCCGGCATCTTGAAAGTAGCGGCTCACCAGTTGGCCATGGCCTCGGTCGTCGAGTGATTGCCAGATTGCGACGGCTTTGGTGGGGAAGCAGCGATTTGAGAAGGTCACGACCAGGGGTGCGTCGGCTTTCAGGATGCGGCCAAGCTCACGAAAAACCGTTATGGGTTGGGTCAAGTACTGTACCGACACACAAATGCCTGCGCCATCGAAGCTCGCGGTCTCAAACGGGAGTTGTGGCGTTGTATTCAGATTCTGTACAATGCGTTCGTCAAGTCGGGGGTTGGCATCAAGTTCTTCCTGACTCATCCCGAGGCCTACAACTTTGTGATAGGTTACGTCCGGCGGGAGATGGCTGACCCAGCTGCTCATCAAGTCTAAGATTGTGCCGTTGGGGGGGAAGAACTCGCGATACAGCTGCGTGACCGCAGCAATCGCTTTTTCGTCGATATGCGTCACCAAGCGAGGCGCATCATAAAACTGCTCGTCGCGCGCATCATCGTAGCGCTGGAAATAGTTGTTGGGTAATCGTTCTGTCACAACCTGCTCCTGTTACCGGATTCACTATACCAGTTTTGATCCTATGGTTATGGAATATGCTCCATTCATCGTCAATAGTGCTACTCAAAGGGCTGCTTATGGCCTTCGTTTCTATGCCGGGCGGCAGCACCAGTCGCCGGTTGGCCAAGAGTCGTGGCATGCCATGTCTGCGAAGATGACGGCCTGGACGCTCGCTGCTCCACAGCACCACGGCTTCTTTCCGACGGTTTATGATGCGGAGCGCGGTGTGTGGCTGGCAGGTAGCGAGACACCGAACGCGAGTGCTTCAGTCAATCCATCTGGCTATTCAGTTGGAACCTGTGCTGCAACTGGCGTATGGCTATTACGTTGGTATACGGATCTAGCCGACGATTCGATGATCCTGCCCTTTGTACGGCGGCTGGGTGATGGTCTCGTGGAGATGCAGCGTGCGGATGGTGGCTTCCCGCTCTCCTTGAGCTCGTCAACTTTGGGGGTGGTGGCCCTGTTTCTGGCCCAACTCGCGCAGGCAACTGGGGATAGCAGTTACGCTAGGGCGCTTGTACGGGTGTGTGCTACCTTGATGGCAGTAATGGACAATCCTGACTGCTCCGCCGGTCTAGCTTTACTCAAGGCCTATCGTTTAAGTGGTGATCGATCTCATCTTGAAAAGGGCCTGCGTCTGGCTGATGAGCTTGGGGAGATGAATGATGGGACGCCGGCCGAACTTTATGCCGAGGCGTATCGTCTGACGATGAATCAAGACTATGCTTTACGTGCGTTAGCGGCGATGCGAGGTCTCCGACCGGTAGCAGATCTGCTGCACGACACTGACCAGTTGGATTTCGAAGCGCTTTCCACGTGGGCCATCCTTGAGGCCAACTACCCTGATGTTCTTGTGCTATCCTAGGATAGAATGATGCTCAGGGTGAAGTGATGAGTGCCGTAGCCCAACAGGTGTTGACTGCTGAAGAATTATGGCTGTTGCCAGTGGCTGATGGACGCCGTGAACTTGTACGTGGGGAGGTCATTGAGGCTATGCCGCCAGGCGGACAACACGGAGCCATTGCTGTTATCTTGAGCATGCTTTTGTGGATGTGGGCGCAACGGTCGGTTGGCGGCTACGTCGGCGTTGAAGCTGGCTATATCCTCAGCCGCAATCCCGATACGGTACGACATCCCGATGTATCATACATTCGCGCCGATCGCCTACCGGCCAGTGGCATCCCTGAAGGTTTTTGGCCGCTTGCACCCGATTTAGCGGTAGAGATTCTGTCGCCGAGCGAGACCGCAGACGAAGTACGGGCGAAAGTGCGCGATTTTCTGAATGCTGGAACACCCTTGGTCTGGACGCTGTATCCGCGAACGCAAGAAGTCGTTGTGCATACCCCGGACGGTTTTGCTCGCACCTATGGTAGCGAGGACGTGCTGGAGTATCCAAGCGTCTTGCCAGGATTTTCGTGTAATGTGGGCGAATTATTCGCATAATTATGCGTTGGTGTGTGCATCATGCTGGATAACCCTCACCCCGGCCTGCGGGCCACCCCTCTCCCAGTGCGCGGGGGAGGGGATAGGAACAGTTCGGTTAAACTCATGAATCATATTAATCGAAGGAGGCCGCCGCAGCGCGGCAAACCATGAAAAATGTACTCGTCACGGGAGGCGCAGGTTTTATCGGTGCCAACTTTGTTCATCATATGCTGCGGACCTATCCCGACTACCGCGTCGTCGTCTACGACAAGCTTACGTATGCTGGCAACCCGGCGAATGTCGCGCCGGTCGCAAAGAATCCGAACTATGCCTTTGTCCATGGTGACATTTGTAACCGCGAGCAGGTTCGTGCTGCCGTTAAACAACATAATATCGACACCATCGTCAATTTCGCCGCTGAAACACATGTCGACCGCTCGATCCTTGACCCCGATGCCTTTGTGCAAACAGATGTGTACGGGGCGTTCGTGTTGTGTGAGATCGCCAAAGAGCTGCGGCTTGAGCGTCTGCATCATATATCGACCGACGAAGTGTACGGTCCTATTCCCACTGGCAAGTTCAAAGAAACTGATCGTTTCAAACCTACCAGTCCCTATGCCGCTTCTAAAGCTGGCGGCGAGTTGCTCGTGATCTCGTATTTCCTCACATATGGGCTGCCAATCACCATCACGCGTGGCGTCAACACTTATGGGCCATACCAATTCCTTGAGAAAGCGATTCCGCTCTTTATCACTAACGCGATCGAAGATCAGCCGATCCCGCTATACGGCGATGGATCGATGATCCGGGATCGGCTGTATGTGCTTGACCATGCCCGTGCAATCGACGTGGTCCTCCATCGTGGAACGCTAGGCGAGGCTTATAACGTAGCCGCCGACATGGAGCGTACCAACCTTGATGTTAGCCGGAAGATTCTGGCCTTGCTCAACAAACCGGAGACGCTGATTCAACGTGCCTTGGATCGTCCCGCACACGATGTGCGCTATGCACTGGATACCGAAAAGCTCGGAGCTCTGGGCTGGGAGCCGCAGATGTATTTTGAACAGGGCTTAGAAGAAACTGTACAGTGGTACGTTGACAACCAGGCGTGGTGGCGCCCACTCAAGAACGGGGCATACCTAGACTATTATCAGAAGCAGTATATCGAGCGTAGATAAGCGTGATAACCGAGTTTGACTGTTGTGTGCCACATGCTCCATCTGCATATGGCGTATTTGCTCATGGCATGGGAGAACATTACCCCCACGCACGAACATCGTCGTTTCCCTGCACATCTGAGGATTTGCCCTCACCGCTCGATAACCGCCGCGCTAACTCCAATGCCTCGTCACGTGTTACGACCTCGCCGCTCGCCTGCGCTTCGCGCAACGACGCCATAAGTTTGCCAACCTGCGGCCCTGCTGGGAGTCCGAGCACTGACATGACATCGTGTCCATTAACCAATGGCTCCGGTCGCACCGTCTCCGGCACGTTATAGAATTGATCAAGCATGTGATTAACCCACTCGACCGTTGCCTTCCAACTCTCGGGCGAAAGCTGTGGTCCGCGCATCGCCATATAGTCGCAAAGCATATGCACGAGCACATCCGGTCCCGCATCGCCTGTAGCGGCAAAGAAGCGATAAATCGCCCTACGACTTAGCCGTGTGCTGAGCTCGGCCAGTTGTCCAGGCCGCATATGGTTGTGGACCACGGTCCATACATACTCGCTACCGGCCTTGCTGATCCGGAGCCGCAGTGCAACATCCCGCGCAATCTCTGCACCAATGGCTTGATGATCATAAAAGCTGGCGGAGCCGTCGGGCTTGAGCGCTTTGGTTTGCGGCTTGGCAATATCATGCATCAAGAGCGCCAGCTTGAAGAGTGCGCTGCGCGGCACGCCGTCAACCGCAGATTGCATTGATGCTGTGATTCTTGCTCCAGAGGCCAGCGCAGCCCAAAGGTCGGGGTGGGCCGTCACAGCCAGTGGTGGGTCAATCACCGTAGCGCTATCCGCACGCAATCCCTGCTCGATCCACTCCCAGGCACGTACGGCTTCTAGCATGTGCTCCAAGACCGGCAGGTAGTGATGCCCGCCCGGTTGATCACAACGACGCGCCGGCTCAAGCTCAGGAATGATCGTCGTTAGCAAGCCCAGATGGTCCAACTCCGTAAGGGAGTGTGCTGCATGTGGCAAGGCCAATAACCGCAGTAGCTCATCACGTATCCGCTCATGGGCCACCGCCACAATCCACATGTGCTGTGCTTGGATCTCAGTCCGTAGCTCGGGGGCAAGCACAAAGTCGAACTGTGCTGCGATACGGATCGCCCGTAGCATGCGGAGTGGATCATCTGTCAGCGCTGCCGGTCCACATGCTCGTACGATGCCCTGCTTGAGGTCACACAGACCACCGGTAGGATCGAGCACATCTGCGGGAGCCCAGTCTGTGAGGTGCACTGGGACGGCAAGTGCATTGATCGTAAAATCGCGGAGCTGGAGGTCCGTGTCAAGCGTTGAAGCTCGGAGCCGTACCAGATCAACCGTTAAGCCCTGATTTGGCCTATCCTTTCCGGTCCAAACGACGCGCGCTGTCGGATGTACATGATCTAGCACAACGAACCGCCCTTCGGTTGCTTGTGCAATTGCCCGCCCAAGCGCCATCACATCGCCGTCGACTGCAATATCAAGATCATGGTTCGCTACGCCCAGTAGTCGGTCACGCACGCTGCCACCTACCAGCCAACCATGCAGCCCCATACGCTCCAGGTGGTAGTTAACGACTTGCAGAACCATCTCTTGATCGTTCATAACGTGGCAAGCATAGCATCCATCAATCCATTAAGCGCTGTCACACCATCGAACGCAGCCGCATGTGGTCCGACTACGAGGAGTGGCACGGGATTGCGTGTATGAACTTTCGTCGTCATGTCTTCAATATTGCCATGGTCGCTAGTCATCACCAGTGTCATTGCTTGCTCTAATCCGCCGATCACGCCATCCAGCAGGCCATCGACCAATCGAAGTGCTGCAGCGGGTGAAGTATCTAGTCGTCCGTGGGCCGCAAGATCGGGTAAGTACGTCTCGAAGGCAACGAGATCATACTCCTGTGCCAACTGTACCAGCCGCAGTCCGGCTGCGTCCGGCGTAATCACCGGCAGTTGTTCGCAGCCGGGTCGCATGCGCGCCATGTGTTGGTCGATGTCCCATGAGACGGCTGTATTGTTTTCTAGCTCCTTGATACCGCGTAAAGGGAGTCCAGCCTGCATCGCCGACCAAGTCCCTGCCGTATGTCGCAAACGTCGCCCGGCGACTGCATCCATATAACCCGGTAGATACGCGTTCGCCCACGCGACCCGCTTGCCCATCGCTTGGGCCGCAATGAATATGTTGTGCTGTGCCAGTCGTTCGCGCATTGCCACAGTAGGATACGAAGGCTGGTGGCGACCATTCGCTGCTGCAGCATTAAAGCCGCCGTAGATCGTGCTATGTCCTGTACCACTTTGTGGTAGTCCAGGCATCCTCAACGTTGCGTCGATCGGATGCCAGCACCAACCGGCTCCGCGCGCTCTACCACCACTCAGTGGCGCTCCCAGGTATCGCGTCAGCAGCGGTAGATTCCCCAGGACCAGATTCTGCGCTCCTGGCGGCGCGAGTCCAAGACCATCAACCATAACAAAAATGATGGAGCAACGCATGGAACCGCCTTCTTCAACAGAGGAACGAGGGACAGTTCACACCTGCCCCTCGTTCTTTATAGAGCCAGCCATACGTTGCGCGATAACTTAGACCTCGACTACTTCGATACCGCCCATGACTGCTACCGAGTTGAGGTGAATGGTGGCATAGTGGTCTTGGTTCTGCTCGTCGTCAGCATGGCGGTATTCGCGACCTCCCATCAGCGAAAAGCCAGAGAAAACGACATCGGTGCCGCGCGGTACCAGCAGCTTAATCCCGCCGCAAAAGGCCAACGCCGACATGTAGGTTTGTTCTTGTAACGGGGCCTCCGTCAGATCCATTTCGATTCCGCCGAAGGCTGCGATCAACTGTTCGCCTTCTGCCAGGGGTGTCCGGCGCTGGTCCTTCGAACCACCGAATAACGCTAGGATCATGTATGCCTCCACAAGCTATGCAGTGATTGTACGTTACCTACACGGAAAAGTTGCAGTTGGTAGCAGGTAGACGTCATCTCTGGTGCAGACGCTGCTGGACGAGTTGGGCGATTTCGCCCGGTTCCTTAGCTACTGCGACCCCCGCTGCTTCCAGAGCCGCGATCTTTTCGGCCGCCGTGCCCTCGCCTCCTGAAATAATTGCTCCCGCATGGCCCATACGCTTACCCGCAGGTGCTGTCTGACCTGCGATGAAGCTGACGACCGGCTTCGTAACATGCGCCTTGATAAAGGCTGCAGCTTCCTGCTCGGCTGTACCGCCGATTTCGCCGATCATAACGATCGCCTTAGTGTCGGCATCGTCCTGGAATAATTGCAAGCAGTCGATGAAGTTCGTACCAATGATTGGATCGCCGCCAATCCCAATGATCGTTGTCTGACCGATACCGAGCTTGGTCAGCGCGTCAACAGCCTCATATGTCAGCGTGCCCGACTTTGAGACGACTCCAACCGGACCTTCGGCGACGATCGAACCTGGGATAATTCCGACCTTGGCCCCCCCAGGTGTCAGAAGGCCCGGACAATTAGGCCCAAGGAGGCGTGCGCCACGCTGCTTAATATATTCGTAGGTCGGGACCATATCGTTAGCCGGGATGTACTCCGTCAGGCAGACAATGAAAGGAATACCTGCATCGGCGGCCTCGCGCATCGCATCGGGGGCGAAAGGCGCGGGCACGAAAATGATCGACACGTTGGCCTGTGTTTGCTCGACTGCCTCACGCACCGTATTGAAAACGGGCACCTTGTCGTCGATGGCGCGCTGTCCACCGCGTCCCGGCACTACCCCCGCCACGACAGTGGTGCCATAGCCGAGCATCGCGCGTGTATGAAATTCGCCCTCACGTCCGGTAATGCCCTGTACCAGCAACCGGGTATTCTTGTCGACGAGAACGCTCACGATGTCCCCTTTCTTCAGTCCTCATAACTTATGTTCTGCTTTGAGCAATTTAAGATCAGCATCAACCATCATCGTCACCAGCTCCTCAAACGAGGTTTTGGGCTGCCAACCAAGCTTGGCTCGCGCTTTACTTGGGTCACCGACCAGCAGATCGACTTCAGCCGGACGCATGAACCGTTCGTCCTGCACAACGTACTGTTGATAGTCAAGTCCAGCATGCCCAAAGGCAATTTCACAGAAGCGACGGACCGACTGTGTTTGGCCGGTCGACACGACGTAGTCGTCGGGCTGGTCTTGTTGCAACATGAGGTGCATGGCCCGCACATAATCTTTGGCATAGCCCCAATCCCGTTGCGCCTCAAGGTTGCCGAGCCGCAACTCATTGGCCAACCCAAGCTTGATACGTGCTACGCCATCGGTAATCTTGCGCGTCACAAACTCTAGTCCCCGACGGCTACTTTCGTGGTTGAACAAAATCCCCGAGCAGGCAAATAGGTTGTAGCTCTCGCGATAGTTGACGGTAATCCAGTGGCCGTATACCTTGGCTACACCATATGGCGACCGTGGATAGAAGGGTGTGGTTTCCCGTTGTGGGACTTCTTGGACCTTGCCAAACATTTCGCTGGAGCTGGCTTGGTAGAAACGAATGTCGGGATCAACGAGGCGGACCGCGTCAAGCATCCGTGTGACGCCGAGCGCAGTGACCTCGCCGGTAAAGACCGGCTGGCTCCATGATGTTTGCACGAAGCTTTGCGCCGCCAAGTTATAGACCTCATTTGGTCGGTGTTCGTGGAGCAGGGCGATCAGTGAGATTTCGTCCATGAGATCGCCCGGTACCAGCGTCAGAGCATCCTGGAAGTGCTTGATACGTTCGAAGTTGACGGTCGATGACCGGCGGATCATGCCGATCACGTTGTAGCCTTGTTCCAGCAGCAGTTCAGCCAGATATGAGCCGTCCTGTCCGGTGATACCGGTAATTAACGCGGTTTTCTTCATGCTATCCTCAGTGATTGGGGCCATCATGTCCACAAGTCTACTGCTCCCCAATCACCGTGTCTGCTAACTCACTTAGCACTCGCTAAGCGAGGATTATGGTATTGTTGGTATATGCTCGATAAGCTCGGCGCACGCATTGCGCACTACCGTACTGCCCTTGGATGGACGCAACAAGAGTTGGCCGACCGTATCGCTGCCTCACGCACCGCCATTTCGCACTTCGAGATGGATTTGGCCGTGCCTTCGGAGCGGACGATTGTGCTGCTGGCCGGTTTGTTTCGCTGTGAACCGCATGCGTTGGTCGCGAACACCTACTACCCGGCTGCCAAGTCTGAGCGTCTGCCAGCTATTGCTGCCCGCTATACTGAAGTCGAGAAAGAGCTTTGTTTGCTGGAGCACGACCTCAATATTGTGGCTGAATTCGATGGGGCAAACGACCACCGTTGGCAGACATCCCTGCTCCATTGGCAGGATAGGCTCCTCGCTTTGCACGCCAGCACGGACGATACACGCGAACGCCATATACTGGAAGCTGCCCTCCACAAGCTCAACCACATGTGCGAGCGGCATCGGTGCGGCGAGGAGTCACACCTTTCTCATCGCTGAAGGACCTCCATCGTTCCTTTATGGCTGCGGTGCGCCCTTCGCCACGGCGACGACCTTCTTCGCCGCTTCCGAGAGAGAGGTCGCTGGGATCAAGGCGGCATCTTTGAGAATGCGTGCTCCTTCTTCCGCATTGGTTCCGACCAGTCGCACGACCATCGGCACTTTACGCCGAACGTTATCCAATGCCGCAACGATACCCTTAGCGACTTCGTCGCCACGGGTGATACCGCCAAAAATGTTGATCAGCACCGCCTTGACGTTGGCATCATCCAGAATAATGTCGAGCGCCGCCGCTACCTTCTTGGCATTCGCGCCGCCACCGATGTCAAGGAAGTTCGCCGGCTTACCGCCATACAGGTTGACCACATCCATGGTTGCCATCGCGAGCCCGGCCCCGTTCACCATGCAGCCGATATCGCCGTCAAGCTTGATAAACGTGAGGTCCGACGCACGGGCCTTTTGCTCCGCTTCCGGCTCACCGGCGTCGTCGCGCATGGCCGCTAGATCTTTGTGGCGAAACAGGGCCGAGTCGTCGAGCAGCACTTTGGAGTCCAGGGCCAACAACGAGCCATCTTGTTTGATCACCAGCGGATTAATTTCGACCAGCGAGGCATCGGTTTCGACAAAGATGCGATACAGGGCCATCGCAATCGAGGCGAATTGGCGCGCCTGCTTTGCGTCGGTCAATCCAATGGAGAAGGCTAGCTCGCGCGCCTGGAACTCCTGTAGCCCCAGTTCGGGATCGGCGACTGCTTTTTTGATGGCATCCGGATGTGTTTGGGCGACCTCTTCGATCTCCATACCACCTTCGGCGGAGGCGAGGACGACGATCCGTTTGCTGCCACGGTCCAGAATGACCGACAGATACACTTCACGGTCATAGGTAATGGCTTCCGCAACCAGCACTTTTTCAACAATCACGCCTTCGGGACCTGTTTGTGGCGAGATCAAGCGCATCTTCAGAATTTGTTTGCCTGCGGCCTCAGCTTCGTCGGCCGTCTGGACCACCTTAATGCCGCCGGCCTTGCCACGACCACCAAACAAGACCTGGGCCTTCACCGCTACATGGCCGCCAACCTCCTCGGCCAGGCGGCGCACTTCTTCAGGCGTGCTGGCAACACCTCCGCCAGTGACGGGTACGCCATAGTGCTGTAAAATATCGCGAGCTTGATACTCGTGGAGTTTCACCGTTCGCTCCTTCTCGTTCCGGCCTAGTTGTGAACCGGGCCGCAGCTATGGTAGCACAGGCCAGCGGCGGCAACAAATGATGGTAGATTAGAGTAGGGAAATTGTGGATGGGACCTTGGTGGCCTGGCGCGTTTGCCACGCTGCATAACTCGCTTCGGCCCGCTCACGATGCTCGGGATGCCAGGTCGGCACATCCTCGATCCGCCAATAGCTCAACTCCAGACCTTCGTGTGATAGCTGAAGTGTGCCGCCAATGATCTCGCACAGATACACGACCGAGACCATTGTGTGAGGCCCGTTGTGCATGCTCGGCAGCCGCGTGAGCACGTCAACGAGTTGTACGACCTGCACATCAAGTCCCGTTTCTTCCTGCGCCTCACGGACTGCGGTTTGAGCGGGTGATTCGTTTGGTTCGACCCAGCCACACGGTACGCACCAGCGACCATCGTCGGCGCGCAGCATTAGCAATATCTTGCCTTGATCATCAAAGATCGCCGCGTCGGCGCCAAGCTTTGGTGTGACATAGCCGATTTCAGCGGCTAACCGTTGGCGAACATCTGCTGGCGGGAGATCGACGGCTTGGCCATAGTAGATGCTGGCAAGCTCTAAGAGCCGCTCATAGCGCTCTTGATCATAAGAATTGGTGCTGTATGTTAGACCGTTACGCGCGACCGTGCGCAGTTCATCGAGCAGGGGCATGATTTCCATATTCAGGACCATATGGCATGGGCCGGCTGGTGAAGGAGTTGGCCCAGTCCGCCCGCTTCACCCATGGCAAACAAGGCCGTTGTATAGGCCGGTGCGATCCCCGCATCATAGCGAAAGGCCTCGTCCGTTGTAGTTGGCTTGAAGTTTTGCTCGGCATAGCCCAAGAGTGCATCCGCGATTGCGGTCTCGCCAAGCTCAACGGCCAGCACGAAGGCAAAGCCGCTATTGACCGCCGCATCTGAGCCTTCCATCCGCTGCCAGATATTGGCTGATGGTAAATAAGCTGTACCATCGCTTTCATAATGGAGCCGGGGCCATAAACGCCGCGCCTGGGTTTGAACCAGATCGGGTGCGAGGGGTGCGAGTAAGGCCAACGACCAGGCATCCATGAAGTTGAGGCCTAAGGGTGCGGCTCGCCCGAGGCGCGTCGAGTAGATGGCCGTAACGGCACCACGTCCTGGCACCCGTGGGCCGCTAAATATCAGGCGCTCCTGTAGAAACTCTAGCCACGCCGCGTTCGCGTCGGCGAAGTGGGTGCCGTGTACGCGGTCATGCAACAAGGTTGCCCAGAGCGCATGGTCGTTACACGATACATAGGTACAACCCGCCTCGCACTCGACCCCATGATAGGGATTCGCCAGCATTTGGCGATGGATCGCCTCGATCACTCCGGTATGCGTGTAGCTGGTGCGCTGTCCATTGTGCTCGAAGTCCCAGGGCTGATCAAAGCGTGCATCGCCTCCGAGAAGTTCATACAGCCCAAGCAAATGGCCGAGATGACCACTGTACTGAATATTCGCGCACGCGACCGGGTCATGACTACCTGTCGCCGCCACCCAGTAGGCCCATACCGGCGGTGATAAGAAGCGTTCAATCAAAGCACCTAGTGCCGTGATACAGCGTGCGCGGAACTCTGGCTCACGTATGGCAATCGCCCCCAGGGCATAGCCGCTGAAGGCGATCTGAAAGCGTAGGCCGAAGTTCATGTTGTCGCTGCGGGGCGTCGTAAAACCATTCCAACCTGCCAGTGGTTGGTGAGCCAGCTCCTCAAGCCAACGGAGATAACCGGTGAGTCTGGGCCTCATGCGCGTGAGCGTAGGACGTGGAGCGCTCGTTCTAGGATCGGACGATTATTCGCATAGAAGTTGGCCGCCAGTGCGTCCGTCGGCGAGAACCAAGCAGCGGCAGTAATCTCACTTCGCTGTGGTACGAGCGTGGGGGAGGTCGTCTCGACCAGGAAATATTGGACATTTTTGCCACAGCGCGTACCGCCTCGGTCGATTGGATAGCTAACGCAGCCGAGTGGTGCCACAATCGTGCCGGTAATGCCGGTCTCTTCCTGGATTTCGCGCAACGCGGCCATCACCGATGTTTCACCGGGCTCAAGATGACCTTTGGGTAAGGTCCAATTGCCATAACGATCGGCGATCATTAGGAGTTGTACCCCCGCGTTGGTGCGCAGGATGACTACCCCGCCCGCACACTCATCACACGGTAGGCTGCCTGTCAGCTGCCGATCCGGAAGATTCGTGCTAGCCATTCCTGAATCTGTCCTCCCAGATCGCCGTTGCCTGAAGCCCAGGTGCTCAGGTAGGCGATCCTGTTTGTTGCCAATAAAATCCCGACGCCAACCAGTAACAAACCGCTTAGAAGACTCGTTGAGTGAAGAAACAGGCTACGCCCAGCCAGCTTGACTTCCCAGCCCCGCCCTTTGGCGAGCTGCCAGAAGCGTGTACCAGCCCCGACTTTCCCGAAAAATACCGCGACCATAAACAAGGGAACTGCCAGTCCCAGAGCATAGATAAAGGCCAGTGCCCCACCAACCAGCACCGATCCGCCGCGGGTCACGAGCAATGTCAATAAGGCTCCTAGGATTGGTCCAATGCAGGCCGTCCATCCCAAGGCAAAGGTCATACCATACAGGTAGGTCCCGGCAAAGGTTGCTGCGGGCCGTTCGCTCATCTTGACACCGCTGAAGCCCTTGCCCAGCATGCTCATAATTCCTAGGCCAATAATCAGCACCCCGCCGACTTCGGTCAGGATATCGCGGAACTGGTGGACGACACTCCCAAGCAACGAGAGGCTGGCTCCTAGGATGACCATGGTGGTCGCCAAGCCCAGGAAGAAGGCCAACGTCATCAGTGCTACCTGCTGACGACGCGCGGCAAAGGTAAAGGCGAAGTAGGCCGGTAGGATCGGCAGGGTACATGGTGATAAAAAGGAGAAAACGCCCGCGAGAAAGGCGGGGAGCGCGAGCACCAGCAGTTGACCGCTGCTATTGGTACCGGCGCTCGCACCCGTAAGTGCGCCAGCATCACTGCGGGGAAGGAACAGGCCGATCCCAACCAAGATACCCACCGCAATCACCGCAGTGGCAATAAGTAGTCTCCGGTTTCCCCGCGAGCGGTCTGGTGTTGGTTGTGCTACTTGCATCGTTATGTGCGCTCCCCTCCTTAGGAGAGTATACGCATAATACACGTCTGCGAGATGTACGGCAAGTTCTATGACTGCTCGGCTAGGTTGGGGAACAGTTGCGGTAGAGACTCGCACGGACTACAATATCCCTGTTGGTTGGGGGACAACGTATCCTAGAGGGTAAGCGCTTGCCGAAACATGCTCGCTCTACGCTAGCCTGGTCCACTAAATGGAAGGCTTATGAACTGCGCGAAGGCGATCAAGCCTCGGCTGTTCTCGACGCCGACGCCTGGTCACGCTGGCTTGATGAACACGGCTCATTTTCGTTCCGGGGGCGCAATGGGCGGCTGAGTCTGCTGAAAGAACGGCGCAAGGCCGGCCTTGGCTACTGGTACGCCTACCGCCGCCAGCGCGAGAGCGTTGCGAAACGGTACGCCGGGCGTTCGGGCGAGCTGACGTTTGTGCGTTTAGAAGAGTTGGCGTGGGCACTTGAGGGGAACGGCGAGCAGGTGGTTGTTCCCCAACCAGCAGTTGGGGAAGTGGAGGATGGTGGTCACGCCGGGCTTGCCACGGCGGAGATACTGCTTGTGCCTAAGCTCCAGCCGCCGCGCCTGCACAATTCGCTGGTCAGGCGTGAGCGGCTACTGGCCCAGCTCGACGCTGGACGCGAACGTAAGCTAACCCTGCTGAGTGCCCCCGCTGGCTTCGGCAAAACCACGCTAGTGTGCCAGTGGTTGGCTGAAGCCGCCGAACAGGACAACGCGCCCGTCATTGCTTGGCTGGCGCTTGACCAGGGCGACAATGACCCGTTGCGTTTTTGGCGCTATGTGATCACCGCTTGCCGCACCTTTGGTCCTGACGTGGGGGCGCAATCACTGGCTCTGCTCGATGCGCCACTCGCGATCAAGTCGCCATTGGACATGATCCTGACAGTGTTCGTTAACGAACTGGCGCAAATCCGGTGCGAGGGCATCCTCGTGCTGGAAGACTACCACGGGATCACGACGCCACAGATCCACGAAGCGGTCGGATTGCTGCTTGATCATCTGCCGCGACAATTGTGCCTGCTGATCACTACCCGCACGCGTCCGCCGCTGGCACTGGCTCGCCTGGCCGCCACCGGCGAACTCACCGAGATCGAGGCGCCCGAGTTGCGCTTTTCGGATGCCGAAACAGCGGCCTTCTTGAGGCAGATCATCCCGGTTCCCCTACAACCGGACGAAATCGCCCTTGTTGAATCGCGTCTGGAGGGCTGGGCTGCCGGTCTACGTTTGCTGGCTCTGGCCGTTGAAGGGCGGGATAACGCGAGCGACATCGACCACATTCTGGAAAACTTCATCGCCGGTCGCCGTAGCATCGGCGAGTATTTCGTCGCCGAGGTGCTCCATAACCAGCCTGCTCCGTTCCAACTGTTCCTGCTGCAAACAAGTTTCCTCGTTCGTCTGACCACCTCACTGTGTGATAGCGTGACCGGGCGCAGCGACAGCCAAGAGGTTCTGGAACTCCTGGAACAGGCGAACCTGTTCATTGAACCGTTGGACGGGTCCGGCCTCTGGTATCGCTACCATGCGCTGTTCGCCACGGCTATGCAGGCAGAGGCACGTCGCCGCCTCGGTGAGGCTGCTATGCGCAACATTTTGGCACGCGCCGGGCGCTGGTACGAAGAACATGCCATGCTGCCCGAAGCGATCGAGGCAGCGTTTGTTGCGGATAACTCGCAGCGCGCCGTCGACCTGATTGAGCTTGTGGTCGGGCCTCAATTCAGCCTCGAACGCCCAGAGCTACACGGCCCACCGGAGTTCTACACCCTGCAAAGCTGGCTCACCCGGCTGCCACAGGGCGTGATGGATGAACGCCCGCTGTTCAATCTTGCCCTGGCGATCGCGATGCTTTTTAGCCATATCGTGAAAATGCGACCAGCAACCGGCATCGTGGGCGACGAAATCGAGCGCCTGCTCATCAAGGCCTTGCATGGTTTCAGTGTCGCCGGCGAAACGGATCGACTGGGCCAGGTGTTCGCTTTTCGCGCGCTCTTGTTTAGGGAACGGAGCGAGATCGCGGCGGCGGTGGACTGCGCCAGAGTTGCGCTGGAAGCGCTGCCGCCACATGAACTGAACTGGCGCAGTATCTGCGTGGGCACCCTAGGATTAGGCGAACAAGGCGCAGGCCATCTCTACCGCGCCGGTGCCCGGTTCGCGGAAGCGCGAGCGATGTGCGAGCATCTCGGCAACCGCCCGTTCGCGCGTGCCAATGCCATCGCGCTGAGCTGGATCCTCTTGGAGCAGAATGAGTTGCAGCGTGCCGCGCCGCTGTTTCGCCAGATGCTGGCTGAAGCTAGGGCAATGGGTGACATTGAGGATATGGCCAACGCGTTGCATGGGTTGGCCGAGATCGCTCTTTGCGAGAATGACCTGGATGCGGCCTGGACGAAGGCAGAGGACGTTGTGGACGTTATGCGTCAGTACCCGCACGAGTCTGCCCACGTTGACGCAGCCCTGATCCTGGCCCGCGTGGAGCAGGCCCATGGCCAAAGTGAGGCCGCACTGGCCCGCTGTGCCGCGCTGTTGGTCAGGCAGGAGCGGGCCATCTTGCCAGCGGCAATGCAATTGGTCGCCCGGATCACGTTTGAGCAGGCGCGCATTGCCTTGGCCACCGGCGATCTAAGCTCTGCCCAACGCTGGCAATATACACAGGCCCCCGAACTGGAATTGCCGCGCGTCCAGCATGATCGCCAGGCCATCCTCCTAGGTCGCCTGCTCATGGCTGAGGGTGACCCCGAGGCTGCCGTCCAACTTCTCGAACCGCTGCTTGCCGCTGCCGAGTCTGATGGCCGCGGGCGCGTCGCGCTGGAGATGCGCTTGCCGCTGGCGCTGGCCTTTACCGCAATCGGCCAGCCACACAACGCCCGGCAAACACTCGCCGCTGCCCTTGCCAGTGCTCAACCTGCCAACGCCCAGCGCGTTTTTGTCGCTGAGGGCGAAGCACTGGCCGCTTTGTTGCGCGCCACCTTGCCCACATTGGCCGACAAGGGCCTGCTGGCATTTGCCAAAACCGTCCTGGGTGGCGTCACCGCTATCGGAGGGCGCGCGAACATCGAACTCCTGAGCCCACAGGAGCGCCGCGTGCTACACCTGGTCGCCGCTGGGCGCAGCAATCCCCAGATCGCCACCAACCTGATTGTTTCGGTAAACACCGTGAAGGTCCACGTCAAAAGCATTTACCGCAAGCTAAACGTGAACAGCCGTCTGGAAGCGGCGAGTGCCGCCCGCGAACTGGGCTTGCTCTAACAACAATCACCCACTCCGACTACCCGCCCGGATGATACCGGCATGCTCTTTTGCTCCCTACACTAGTGGTGCTGAGAACACATCACACCACATTTCATGTGCTTCCTAGTGAAGCAAGCAGGGAGAATACCATTGAATACACCATCCAACGAAGCCAGACTCGCTCAAGAACCGGCGGGCCCATCGCGCTTCACGATCCTGTTTTTGATTTCCACGGCGTTCTTGAACTCGTTGGGCTTTACCATTATCAGCCCGGTACTGCCTTTTATCGTGCGGCAATACGTAGGCGACCCACACAATCTGGCGACGGTGGTTGGCTGGCTGACGGCAAGCTATGCGATCTGCCAGTTCGTCGCGGCGCCCGCTCTGGGCGTCCTCAGTGACCGCTTTGGCCGGCGCCCGCTGCTGTTGCTCTGCCTGCTCGGATCGGTCATTGGCTACGTGATCTTCGGCATCGGTGGGGCGCTCTGGGTGCTGTTTTTGAGCCGCATCATCGATGGATTGACCGGAGCCAACTATAGCATTCTGGCCGCCTATATCGGCGACGTGAGCAAGCCGGAGGAGCGCGGCAAGCTGTTCGGGCAGATCGGGGGTGTCGTCGGCGTCGGCTTTATCGTCGGCCCGGTGATCGGCGGCTTCGCGGCCAAATGGGGCTACTCAGCGCCCCTCTACCTGGCTGCGGTAGTCTTGCTTGCGAACACCATTTGGGGCTACTTCGCCATGTCGGAAAGCTTGCAGCGCCAGCATCGCGCCACACAGGTTAGCCTGAGCAACCTGAACCCGCTGAAGCAGCTCCGCAACATCTTCGCCATGCCCCGCCTGCGCTGGCTGCTGGTCACCGGCCTCTGCTATTTCTTTCCGTTTGCTATGTTCACCACCGAACTAGCGGTGCTGGCAATCGATAAACTCTCCTGGACACCACAGAAGATCGGCCTGCTGCTGCTGTTGATAGGCTGCATCGACATCGTTATGCAGGGCTTTCTGGCGGAGCGGCTCATCCCGCGCTTCGGTGAGCTCCGGCTGACCATCGCAGGCCTGATATGCGAGGCAATTGCCTATGTGCTAGTCGGCGCGGTCGCCCTTACACCGCAGCCGGTATTGATGCTGGTCGGCATCATCTTCCTCGCCGTTGGCTCCGGCCTGCTGGAACCGTCCCTGAATGGGCTAACGTCGGCGGCTACGGGACCGCGCGAACAGGGCACCGTGCAGGGCGGTAACATGGCGTTGCGCTCGCTGACCAACATCGCCGGCCCGCTCGTGGCCGGCGTGCTTTACATCCGCTTGGGCGGCGAAACGCCCTACTGGCTTGGCGCGGTGGTGCTGCTGTTGGGCATCGGTGCCATCTTGCTCGCCGCCCAACAGCTCGACAAACGCCACCCGATCATGGAAGCGGAGCCGGCAAACGGCTGAGATGGAGCCGGTTGATGTATCGGGCGGTTCCCTGCGCTTTTATGATTGCAATGTCGCGGGCACCGATGAGGCCAGCATCTCGGCTGGGATGCTAGCCCCACGTACGGGCGATAGCAGCAGCCATACTGCTCCGACAAGGCCGGTGCAGAAGGCCAGTACCAGGGTCGCCCGTAGCCCAACAAGACTGCCCAACACTCCGCCAAGCAGCGATCCCGCCAGCAATCCTCCCTGACTAATAAACTGCATGCTGGCATTCACACGTCCAAGTAGCCGCTCCGGGGCTAAGACCTGCCGCAGGCTTAGTGTGTTGATATCGTAGATCGTGTAACAACCGTCGCCAAGAAGCTGCGGGACAATCAGCAGCAGTGCAGCCAATAGCGTGGCTCCATGTGCAAGTGGTATTAAAAAACCCAGGCAGGAAGCAGCCAATAAACTATAGCTACTCGCTCGGCCAATTCCAAGTTTCCGCGTGACGTAGGGTGCGATGACAGCGCCGAAGAATGCACTAATACCGCCGACACCGAAAATCATCCCCAGAATCCCCGGTGAAAAGCCTAATTCGCGGTTGGTGTAGAGCAAAATCACCGCCCCGATCATGCCGCCGCCGAGTTGTTTGATCAATGTGCAACTCGCTAATGCCCGCAGGATCGGGCTCTGGAGCAACTCGCGTAGTCCTGCCATGATCTCATGCCACATACCTTGACGCTCTTCCCGCGCGACGGTGCGCGCTTCGGGCGTGCGGATCAGGCCGACCGTTGTAGCGGAGACCAGGAACGAGATGGCATCGATCAGCACGGCGATCGGAGCAGTAAAAATCTGGATCAGCCAACCAGCGATGCCAAAGCCGCTAAACTCAGCCACTGACGCACTTGCCGAAAGCTTGCTGTTGCCCGCAATGACTTCCTCGCGTCCCACCAACGTTGGCAGATACGATTGGTAGGCAACATCGAAGAAGATCGTTAGGATGCTGTTCAGGAAGGCTACGCTATAGAGTTGCGTGATGTGCAATTGGTGCATGAAGGCTGCCAGCGGAATGGTCGCTAACAGCAATGCACGACCTAGATCCGCCGCGATCAAAATTGGACGACGACGGAGCCGGTCAACCCATACGCCGGCGAAGAGTCCGGCGGCAAAGCCCGGTGCAAGCCCGGCAGCGGCCAACAGCCCCATTTCGAGCGGCGTCGCCTTCAAGACCAAAATTGCGGTAAAAGGGAGTGCGGTACCCCCAATCAATGAGCCGAAGACCGAAACGGTTTGTCCGGCCCACAGTTTCATAAAATCCCGGTGCCGCCATAAGCCCGTGAAACGTGCAAACATTGCGATACTCTCCCCCAAATACGACGACACAGCGATCACAACCGTAGGCAGACGCAAGCGCACCTACGGGACCGTATGCGTCCGGGACCCGCGTTCAAGCAGCCACGGCACGAGCAGGCAATCGCCTAGCCGCACGGCTCGGATGAATGAAAAAGTAGCGGTTTGGGTTAGTTTGCAGTCACCGGACGCACGTTAGAGGTCGGCGTCGGTGGGGATGAAGAGCAATTCCGTCACGGGAGTCGCCCTCCTTTCATGGTGAGATGATGACAAGGTTGAGTATAGCATGGAGCAGGCGTTTTTGGATAATTCTTGGAACCCCTTCATCGAGCAGGATCGTCACTTCGCCTGTCCAAGCTTTTTGAGTGTCTGATTTGAAAACTTGAGGACTGCCAACGCCTGATCATGGGTTACGGTGGGAAAATTGTCGAGAAACTCGTCGAGTGCGACGCCCGCTGCCAAGTTATCTAGGAGCGCCTCAACCGGGACGCGTGTTCCCACGAACACAGGCGTGCCGCTGACAATCTCGGGATCAATCGTGATCGGCAAGCTATCGATTGCTTCTTCTTCGATAATAAGCGCCATGTGCTTAAACTCCTTGCAGTGAGTATTTTAGCATGACGTCTTCGAAGCTCCCCGCTGAAACATGCTATACTCGGCCCGTGAGTTGTGGGTGATTATGAGCGAACAAGTCCATGTCTTGTGTGCCGAGCAGCTAGATGCGGCACAAGTGGCACGGTTACGCGGGGTATCTGACCGGTTGGTGGTGGAAGCACGGCCGGTGAAAACGGGTGCTGAGTTGGAGCAAGTCTTCACGCCGCAGACTGAAGTGCTTTATGCCGACCAAGTCGATTTCGATCCGCAACGTGCGCCCGGTCTACGTTGGCTACAGGTTCCTTTTGCCGGTGTCGACAATCTGCAACGTCTGCCGATATGGCAAAGTTCGCTACAGATCACCAGTGCTAATGGTGTGCATGCGATCCAAATTGGTGAGTATGTCTTGATGACCATCCTGGCGCATATGCACTGTTTGCCCCAGATGCAGCGCCTACAATGGGATAAGACCTGGGCACGTGCTGAGCAACGTGCAGCCTTAATGCCAACGGAGCTACGTGGCGCGGTGCTAGGGATCATTGGCTATGGCGCGATTGGTCGCGAAGTAGCTCGTCTTGGCGCGAGCTTCGGCATGCGCATCCTAGCGACACAACGTACGCCCGAGGCCCAGCATTTTAATGGCTGGACGCCTCAGGGCACCGGTGATCCCGATGGTTCCCTACCTGAGCGCTACTACCCTTTGACCGAGCTTCATGCGTTTTTACAGGCCTGCGATGTCGTGCTGCTGGCCCTACCCCTCACTCCTACAACACGGCATATCATCGGCACCTCTGAGCTAGCCGCAATGCGACCTGATGCGCTGCTCGTTAATATTGGGCGGGGTGGGTTGATTGATCAGGCTGCCTTGGAGGAAGCTCTTGCACATAAAACCCTGGGTGGTGCTGCCCTGGATGTGACTGATCCTGAACCTCTGACGCCTACCAGCCCTCTGTGGTCAATGCCGAACGTCATCATCACGCCACATATCGCTGGTATGACCCAAAGCTATACTGAACGCGTGCTCGATCTGTTCACTGAAAACCTACGTCGCTACCTGGACGGACAACCGCTGCTCAATGTCGTTGAACGGCAATTGGGCTATTAGGCAGCCGTGCACCGTCGCAAAGGAAGAAGATGCCAGCATCGGTTGCATTAGATACACCCTTTGCCCCTCTGGTCGAGCGCATCTTACGCGAGGCCACCGTCGAAGGCGATCGCATCCTGAAAATCGACCACTTTCTCAATCACCGGATCGAACCAGAATTTATGTCAGCGATGGGTGCCGCGCTTGCTGATCGTATTCGGTCGTGCGCGCCGGATCTGCTGCTGACTGCCGAGGCGAGCGGTATCGCGCCCACCTTAGCGACTGCTTTGGCTTTGAACGTGCCCATGGTCTATGCGAAAAAGTATGCTCCGGTGGTAGAACCACCGGCCTTGTCACGCATCGTCCCTTCTCCTACGAAAGGCGGCGATACGCGGCTGGTCGTAGCATCTCGGTATCTCGCAGCGGGTATGCGAGTAGCGCTCATCGATGATTTTCTGGCCAATGGGCGTACAGCGTTGGCACTTGCCGAAATCGTGGCCGAAGCGGGTGCGCACGTAGTTGTTGCAGGTTTCCTGGTCGAAAAACTGTTCCAAGCGGGTCGCGGACCGCTGGTCGAACGCGGTATTCCGATTGCCACCCTTGCTCAGGTTGAACGGCTGGCAGACGGCAAGGCCTGGATGGTCGAACACGCCGCGCAAGCTTCGGACTGAAAGGCTATGGAACCTACGACCCTGCCCGTTCTTAACACCCTTGATGAGACACAATTCGTGGCACGCCTGGGATTTGTTTTTGAAGACTCGCCTTGGATCGTAGCTGAGGGTTGGCGCACCCATCCTTGGAGCAGCTTGGAAGAGCTTCATCAGGCACTATGCCAGGTTATGTATGCGGCAACGCCAGAACAACAGCTAGCCCTGATTCGCGCGCATCCTGATCTGGTTGGCAAAGCAGCGTTGGCCGGTAGCCTCACGCCACAGTCCACGGGTGAGCAGGCTGCTGCCGGTTTGGATCGACTCTCTGCTGATGAGATCGCGCTCTTCACGCAGCTTAACCAGGCTTACCATGAGCGGTTCCAGTTCCCGTTTGTGATCTGTGCGCGGGAGAACAAAAAAGACAGCATCCTAGCCGGTTTCAACACCCGCTTGCATAACGGTCACGAGCAAGAGGTGCGTACCGCGCTCGCAGAAATCGCCAAGATTGCCTGGTTACGACTGCGCGATGTGGTCGTGACGGATACGATGTAGCTCTAATTCTTTAAAGTCAAAATCCGGATTGGGCGTGTCGATCTTCATCTCCGTAACCTTGGCCTGTGCATCCAAGATAAATGTGACGAAGCCCTTTGGAAAATACGGATCGCGCCAGGTGACACGAAATGTGTCATAGTGCCAATGTTCTAATTCGCCTACCAAGCTGGGTGCCGGGGTCAACCGCACGACGAGCTTGCCTTCTTCCTCACCGACGGTCGCCGGGCCATACAGTTGACCGGTATAGTCACCCACGTACTGGGATATGTCTAGCGAAGGATGGGTATCCGGCACCCGTTGCGCCTCGGTTTTGCGCACTGCTTCTTGATCCGCTAGTTCCCGCTTATGCGTAACGTCAAGCAACACGGCACTCCAATCCGTAGGTGCAACGCCAAAAACATGGTCGAGAATGCTGTTGCGGACCACCGTCGTGAATGCCGTCTCACCGTTGCTCAATAGGACGAAGCCAAGCTGCTCTTCGGGCACGAGGACGACCAACGACACCATGCCGGGCAAGCCACCGCTATGCTCGATCACTTTTCGGCCCTGGTAGTCACGGAGGAACCAGCCAAGGCCATACGCTTGGAAGTGCGGCGAGGGATACAGCTGGAGGCTTTGTTCATCGGGAGCAATGATGGTGTGGGGGGACCACATTTCTTGTATACGTGCAGCGCTAACCAGCGATTTGCCCTCCCATGTGCCTTGTCCCAGTTGCAACTGCACCCATTGCAGCATGTCTAGTACATTTGAATTGATGCCACCGCCGGGCGCTTCGTTGTCAACATTGAGATAAGGGATCTGCCGAAGCATGCCGTGCCGCCGGATATGGGGCTGTGCAAGATTGGTGTCGGCGGTGAACGTAGACACACTGGTTGTGCTCGAGGTCATACCGAGCGGTAGAAGGATGCGCTCCCGGATGAAGCTATCCCAACTCGTGCCAGATACCGCCTCGACGACGTGACCGGCAGACACATACATGATGTTTTGGTAGCCGAATTGACTCCGGAAGCTTGAGGTGGGCTTTAGATAGCGTATGCGCCACAGAATTTCATCACGGCTGTAGGTTGTGCCGTATGCCAGTAAGTCACCGCCAAAGGTTTGTAACCCACTACGGTGACATAAAAGATCGCGAACCGTTATTTCGCGGGTTACATACGGATCATATAGCTGAAACTCCGGGAAGTAGGCGGTGACTGGATCGTCGAGCGTGAGGCGGCCTTCTTCCGCAAGCAGTTGAAGGGCCAAGGCTGTAAAGGCTTTGGTACACGAAGCGATGGCAAAGATGGTGCGCTCATCGACACGGGTCGGGTCATCGAGGCTGCGCACGCCGTAGCCGCGCATGAAGATGTCCTCGTTGTGAACAATTGCTCCAGCAAGACCGGGCGCCGGCCACGCTGTCATAGCCTGTTCGATCAAGGCATCTAGTTCTTGGAAATTCATAGCTGGTCATTCTTGCTGGTCATAGAGGTGAAGCTTAGACAGATCAGGGGTAGAATGATGACGTAGCTCTCAATGTCTATAGCCTTCAGGCTGGTAAATAATGCCCGAATTATCACTCCCATGTAGTTCATAGTAAAGTGTGTTCAATTTCACCCTTCCCATTTCGCCCAAACATCGTACTCTTCAAGTGCATTATTACTAGATTTGGAAAAATGTACAGCTTGCCTTCGGCCTTCGGAAGCAAAGCCAGCTGATTTAAGAGTCTGAATTTTCCATCCAGAGTTTTTGAGCGATTCCTTCAGCACAGTCATGGGTGCAACATTTCTAACATTTATTCCACCAAATCTAATAATCATTCGTGCATCTGGTCGACATATTGTCCCCACATTTTTCCAGACTTTTCTCAATTGGTCGGAAAAACCGGCAACACTTGAGTGTTCAAGTTGCCCGTTCGTTGAATATTCAACATTAGATGGTCCACCTACGAACCACAGCCTGAGCCATTGATCGGGAAGATAAGTACACATGCCGTAATAGGGCGGGGAGGTTAAGACCCACTTTATTTTAGGACCATCGCTAAGGTGAAGATATGTCTCTTGTGCTCTACTGTCACCATGAAGAATGTAACCTCCGCATGAAGGTAGTAATTGTTGATAGTATCGATGTGCGCGGTTCCCGATAATCTCTAACACATCGACAAAGGCTGGCTGTAGCTCTCGGCTTTTCCAGAATTTTACAGCATATCTCGGTTTGGGTGCATATGTTCTTTGGCATTGGTTCGAGAAGTAAGATTGCCGTATTTTGCCGCGAGGTCCATGCAGTGCTCCCATAAGAATAGCTCGTAATGCCTTGTGAGAGTCCAAGAGGCACGAACGCATCAATCCTTCACGTAAGCGGCAGATAGTATTCAACACAGAGGGATCGAATGCCCAGTCCCAAAATTCGCCTGTTGGCACATCCTGCGCGATTTTAACTTCGCTCAAGATTTGTTCAGCTGCTTCAATAATAGCATCGGGTGCCACATTCGCTAATTTTGCCTCAGATGATGCGACTGCGACCGGACTACTATCAATTCCAATGGACGGAAGCCCTAAAAGACGACCTGCATAATTTGTTGTTCCTCTGCCACAAAATGGATCTATAATCCAATCACCAGGGTTAGCATGATGGCTGAGAATCGAATATGGGAATTTCAGTGGGAACATCGTGAAATACGGGCATACAGCATTCAAAGACATATTGATGATTTTGTCAGACATTTTGAAAGCTTCTATCCCTTCCCTGCTTTCACATATGTTTTGCCTTGTCCATTTACGAATGAATGCCATCCTTCGCCACGCGGTCCTAAAATCTCCGTAAGAGCTTTGCTAACAAGTTGGTACGCTCGGTCATCCTGATCTTCAAGTGTAGATGGCAGTTTACTCTTTAATAAGTGCTTGATGCTGCCCCATGCGATTCCTTCGCCTTTTACTTTACTCCTAAACTGCGGATCATCCCCAAGTGCTTGAATAGCTCTGGTTTCATATGCCTTAAGGACATCAATTGATTCGTCATCAGGATTTTCATCACTAGATGTGTCTGCGAACATACTGATAGTCATCGCTGGAATGTCTGTTTTCTGAGATCTGCGTGGTGATACCTGGGGTGGTTGACCGTTTTGCAGAGCTGAGCCATTACCATTGCCATTCACTGCAAGCGGCGGCTGCATAGCTTGTACTGTCTCTTCAAGCGTCGTTTGAAACTCTTCCTTTAGTTTTGAGGCGTAAGTCTCGCAGGCAGCTTTATTGTAATGAGGGTCCAGCACTTTGAACAGTTCCTCGAAGGATAAAGTGCGAATGGCGACAGGGTAAGGTTTACCACCCACAGAACTCCAGAACACGCCTTGGCCTGGAATTGGCTCATTGAGGAGTGCACTTAACAAGTCTTCACTGAAATGTGCATTGGCTTTCTTGACACTTGCTAGATCTGCAGACGATAGAAGATGAAAGATAAACCAGTTGTCACCTTGACTCAGAATATCCACGGGAATGCTACCGGGCTGCTGTGTAATTAATAATGCACCCAGGTCATACTTCCTACCCTCTTTTACCCAAGTAATGTATGGCTCCGCTGCTGTAGCTCTCTCGTTGAGAACAGACTGAGCTTCTTCCACGACTGCAATGGTGGGAATGGTATCAGGATTGGCAGCTGTGAATTCTTGCTGGTTACGGTCAAAAATCTTGCGAAGTATGAGACCTGATAATATTAGCGATTGGCCTCCCCGCATTTGAGATACGTCAACGACACAAAGTTTGCCGTCCTTGAGAGCCTTGATCAGCTTATCCATAAGCTGACTACTTTTGTCGTGCAGTGCCCGAACGATAACCGTCATGTTAGCTCGAGCCGCTACACCCTCCACCTCTTGCTCCTTGGACAAATCAAGCAATTTTCCAATGGCATCCAGCGACGTTTGGTTGTGACTCTTATCAATGAGGTTTACAAGTTGTTCCCAGCGACCCTGGTCTAACCCCTTGAGCTTCCGAATATTTTGCTGATCTTGTTTTTCTGGTGGCAGTGCGATCGCAATAACATCGCTAGGGCGCAGCCGCCGGATATCAAGCCTGATACCATCGGCTACAAAGGATTGATAAAATGGGCTCGGCCCTTTGCGAGGTGTAAATACTACAAGCTTGCCTTGCAAGGCCGGAACGTCGCATAGTCCAGGACGTCCCTTATCGTCAGGCCAAAAATATTCACCATCCGGATCAAAGATGATGGTTCCAACCGGAACGTGCTTGTCTCCACGTTTTACGACGGTCGGTGTTTTCTCATAGAGCTTGCTGAAAAGGAGCTTATTCAGATTTGACTTCCCAAATCCCGCTCGCGCAAAGATGAAAGACCGACGCGATACAAGGCTCTCAACCGGAAATTTGATAAGTATTTCTGGACTTTTAATCTGCATCCACTCGTCAATCTTCAACTTATCACTACTACCTGCGTAAATATACTCCCCGAGAGCGAAATGACCAATCTCTGCCCCGTTCTCGATGTTATGCCCAGCTATTTCTCGCAATACTTCCCCTGATGGGAATGCAACGCAACTCCCCACATGCGGTAATCGACGATGGGATGCAACAAAAGTTAGAGATCCCTTCAGGTTATTTCTGAGTACACCAAGAACGCGGATATTTACTTTGTATTTCAAGTACTGTTCTCGTAAATCTTCAGGAATCGTGCGGTTCTCGCGAACTGCACGTATGTTAAACTCCTCACCTGACCCTACCGATAATTTTCCCTCAGATGAGAACGATGCTATTCTCCCAAGGACAGCTTCCTGAGGAGTCTCAAGTTGAACGAGCAAAAATTGCCCGTGCATCGGCAAGCTTTGAAAATCATTTCGATACGGAAGAACGAGGTCGGCGTGAAACTCTAAGCCGCCCTCTCGAAAACCGCGAAATACGCCTATAACCTGATCCCGGGGAAAAAGTTCAATTCCGGTCATTAAGAATCGCTTTCACGAATATCGTCTTTGAGATGGATCAGCGTCTTGTAACCGGAATGCGTCAAGCGATGGCGCTTCATCTTTGAGCACTGAGCGGATTGCATCGTAGATTTGATCTTGTAGTATATCCAAGTCAAAATCGACTAATGCTGCATTCTCGTGTGCTTTTTGAAGACATTGAGGATAGCAAGGGACGGGAAAACCATTAAGCGCGTCAGCTAGCATGTAACCAATGACAGTTTGTGCATCCACAACTTGAGGCAGGAAAATATCAATCGGCCATACATGGTCACGCGACCCAGAACCAAATTTGACGAAGAACAACTTACCGCCTACGTACTTGTTAGCCTCCGCGCCTCCTATCACTCGATCATCTCCACGCGCGTACTCAGCCCAAACGTAAGACTTTTCCTCTAAGTCGCGGGGAATTTGCACATATGCTGGATAATTCGTAGTAAGTACTTGTTCTAGTGCCATTGCCAGTCGGTAACGTGAAAGAACCTTACTGTGTTTTGCTACTCCTGCAAGGTAGATTTTGCGGCGGTTTTTCCGCTTCTGCTGTTCAATACCTTCTAGAAGACCCTGCAAATACTTTTTGAACAAGTCTCCTGCAAAAACTTTACTACGAAGCAAGCCATCAAAAACGATCAGAGTATCTGTCCCGAAATCTTTTTCCCTAATAATAGAAAACAAAATAGACCATTCCACAAGTTCGCGATATACCTGAACCCAGCTTGGACTGGCAGGATAGCTATCATTGCTTGGACGAATCATATGACTAATCTGTGACAAATCCTTGACACCTAAATATGCCATCATCCGTCCTAGTGCTGTTCTAGGTGATCCGTCACTATCAAACTGACTAGCACTTAGTCTTAATACATTTGTGGTCGGGGTAATCGCTTCAAGGCAGTACTCATTGTTGCTAGAGTCGACTACGCGGATAAGCTGTACAAGGAAAGGATCAAATTGGAGACTGTTGTTGCCACCATCGGTACCCACAAGAGATACGGCAGTCGTAGTACGAGGTTGAATACGTCGGGACTCGGTCCTCAGTGGTCGGATTTCTGACCTTAGCTTGTCAAGAAGTCCTTTGTCTTCCAGCATACGAGCTGCAATTTCTTGCTTCAACTGCTCGTAGCTTTGCGGCTCGATCATATGGAAAAGCCCTTAAACACGTTATGGTACAGTTCAAAGGATAGTTGATTCGCAGAGAGTGCTGCCAGTATACCATAGGCGGCAAAGTTATGTGTACCACAGATTCGTATATGAATAACTGATAAACAGCTACTGTAGGATACTGACGGTGTTGCTGGTGCGGCTCAGTTAGTAGCTTTGAGTTTCCGTAGAGCTGGCTGCGCGATGTCTGGCACACTTCCTGCCGTCTTGCTCCGTATAGATGAGGAGTAGGAGTGCATGCGCAGCAAGAAACAGAGGCGCTTACGGGGGATGGTTGCCGCCGGGTTGGGAGCCACCATCTTAGGTCAAGCAATTATGGACAATCGCCGGCTGGCGGAGCTACGAGGGCAGGTTGTCCTGATCATGGGCAGTTCACGTGGGCTTGGGTTTGAGCTTGCGACACAATTCGCCGATGCTGGCTGCCGGATTGCGATCTGTGCGCGTGGTGCCGAGACCCTAGAGCGGGCGCGACAAGCGTTGCAAGACCGTGGTGTAGATGTCTTTGCTATGCCATGCGACGTGTCTGATTTGGCGCAGGTAGAAGCGATGATAGCGGCTACGACCCAGCACTTTGGGCAGATTGATATTCTGGTCAATAATGCAGCAACGATCACCGTCGGACCATTGCAGACGTTGGGTGTGGCCGACTTCGAGGAGGCGCAACACATTATCTTTTGGGGCATGGTGTACGCAACCTTGACCGTGCTGCCACAGATGCGCGAGCGGCGGAGCGGGCGAATCGTGAACGTTACTTCGATCGGTGGCAAGTTGAGTGTACCGCACCTGCTGCCGTACAGTACGGCCAAGGCGGCGGCGATCTCCTTTTCTGAGGGGCTGCGGGCTGAGTTGGCGGGAACGGGCATTACGGTGACAACAATTGTGCCCGGACTGATGCGAACGGGTGCGCATGTGCATGCGACCTACGCCGGTGACGCCACAGGTGAATACAAGTGGTTCACCACCGGCGAGCTAGCCCCGCTGACAGCGATTCATCCGTCCAGGGCGGCGCGGGCGATCCTGCATGCGACTGTACGTGGTAGTGCGGAACGCATCCTGTCGTTCCCGGCGCAACTCGGGGCACTTGTGCACGGTATCTTGCCGGGCTTCGTCACAGATTTGCTAGGTCTGGTCAATCGGTTTGGCTTGCCTGCGGCTCCGCAAGGCTGGGCGGAACATGTGAATGGTAAAGCGCTTGAAGGCCAGGCGGAGGGACCACTGCTGCATGCCTTAGCACAACTTAATCAGCCGACCGCACAGCGTCTGAACCAAAACGGGGAACGCTAGACGGCTCGGCAGGCTATACCTATTGTGAGTTACCTGCCGAGCTAGCTCATTGCTCAGGCACGAACTGCCTACACGTCACGATCGCGCGGATTCGCCCGAGCATCCGTAGCAGCGTCAATGGCTATGACGCCTGCTGCAGGGTTGCCACCACCTAGCCCACTCGACAAGCCACTGCTGCCAGAGCCACCGGCAAGAGCTCCCGCTCCCAGTGGTACCACGGGCCCTGTGGTACCGGCAGCAGCATCACTGTTGCGGGTGCCGGCGTCGTCTACCTCAGCACGGGTTTCTCCACTTGTGCCTCGGGGGAGTTCATCCGGTGCATATGCCGCTTCTTGGTCGTCGGTGTTTTGGAAGAGAGGTGCATCGCTCATAACCTGTTGCTCCTTTGCTAAGTCATATAGACTCGTTATCAGCAAAGACCATGCCGCCTGTCCCATGCGACTCACGAGCGACAAACAGCACTGCTCAATTGGCTACCTCGCAGGGGGCGTCCCCGGGCTCCCTCGCGCGGTCTCACTCGGATAGGCATGTTCCCCGGCCCGGACCGCAACTGGAAGCCGGTTTTCGACGGGCGCCAGCGGACACTGCCAGCGCTCGTTATAGGCGCAGGACGGATTGTACGCATAATTGAAGTCAAGCACCAGCCGGTCGCCTTCCTGGCCCAGGTCGGCATGCTTAATGGTATCTAGCAGATAGCGACCCCCACCATATGTCTCGTGGGAGTTGGTTTGATCACGAAACGGGAGGAACAGCCCTCCACCGTAGCCTAAAATCCAGAAGAGCGAGAGGCTCACTGGCTGATTTTCAATGTTGATATTGACGCGGCCACAGCGACGCATGCGCACCGGACCGTCGTCACGCAATTCAAGGGTGAAGTCGGCAGCATCCACCGCCGTGTCGAGTGGGACGGCAAAACGGAGTGCTGGGTCGTAGGGGAAGTATTCGAGTCCATGAAAATGGGCTTGTTGCGCCGGTGAAAGCGGTGATTGCGGGTGACTGGCGAAGAGGTGCTCACGTCCGGCACGGTAGTGCTGCCAACGGACCTCCGGATCGCCCGGACCTTCCCGTACACTTGCATATAGTTCGGCGACGCAGCGACGGTAGTCGACCAGCGCGAGTTGTTCAGGCAGCCCGGGGTTGTCCACCTTAAGTGTCACCATAGATGTTGCGGGTAACGCGCTGCTCAGCAATGCGGAGTAGGAGATTCGCTAGGCCCGCAAGCAGGGCCACGCCAACGCCGCCGACCAGAATCTCTTGCGGATAGTTACGCGCTACGCCTTCGAAGAGGAGCGCCCCGAGACCACCGGCATTCACAAGGGCTGCTACGGTGCCGATGCCAATGATTGCTACGACCGCAATACGAACGCCTGCGATGATCACGGGCAACGCCAGTGGCAATTCGATCTTGATCAGGCGCTGCCAATTGTTCATGCCCATACCGCGCGCAGCTTCAAGTAAGGCCGGGCTCACACCGTTCAGCCCAACCACGATATTTCGCACCAGGATGACTTGGGCATAGGTCACGAGGACGATCAACGCGTTGGTTATCCCAAGGTGCACCAATGGGATCAGTAATACAAGCAACGCCAAGCTGGGAATGGTATATAGCACACCGAAGAGGCCTAGTACTGGCCCCTCCAAACGCTTGAAACGGGTCACGAGAATGCCGATCGGTACGGCGATAATGAGGGCAATAGCTAATGCCAGCAGTGTCAGCCGGAGATGTTGGCTGAAGCGCTGGGCGACGACGCTCCAGTGACCGAGCAAATAGCTCATTGCTTAACTCCCGACCGCCAGGTCATGATGCAGCGCGCGTTGCACGTCCCCAAAACCGAGTTGACCGGTGACATGCCCCGCGTCGTCTATCACGAGCACCCGTTGTGCCCCTGTACCTAGGAGAAGTGCGAGTGCGTGGCGCACGTCATCGTTGGCTCGCACTTGCGGGCTTCCGTCACCAACATCTGTTGGTGAAACTGGGGCAGTGGTGAGCGTTCCTACCTTAAGCAAACTCAGTTGCCGTAGCAGGTCATCTGCGCCGATCAATTGGGCGACGAAATCGTCGACCGGTTCGGTCAGGACGCGTAGTGGCGTGTCAAATTGTAGGATCTTGCCGTCGCGCATAACAATAATGCGGTCGGCGAGGCGCAGTGCCTCTTCTACATCGTGTGTGACGAAGAGAATAGTTTTGTGAAGTTTCTCTTGCAGCTGGAGGAGTTCCCCTTGCAGCCGGGTGCGTGTGATCGCATCAATCGCGCCGAACGGTTCATCCATGAGCATCACCGCCGGATCGGCCGCTAGCGCTCGGGCAATTCCAACCCGTTGCTGCTCACCACCGGAAAGCTGACGCGGGTAGCGCTGACGATAGTCGATTGGTAGGCCAACCAGCGTGAGCAACTCGTCAATACGAGCATCGGTACGGCTTGGTTGCCAGCCGAGCAAGCGCGGAACGACCGCGATATTGTCGGCGATGCGCATGTGTGGGAACAACCCGGTCTGCTGAATTACATAGCCGATCTGCCGGCGTAAGGCTGTGGCAGGCAACTGCGTAATATCGGTGCCATGAAATAATATTCGCCCCCCGGTCGGCTCATACAGGCGGTTAACCATTTTCAACAGCGTTGTTTTGCCACAGCCGGAGGTTCCGAGTAGGATGATCAACTCGCCGGCGTTCACCGTAAACGAGCAATCGTCCACAGCGGGTCGCTGTCCACCTGGGAACTGCTTGGAAACATGGTCGGCAATGAGCGCGGGTGCGTCACTCATACAATTTCCAAAAAAGGAGCAGGGAGTGCATGACTCCCTGCTTGCTGCGCCTTGCTTATTTCAACAACCCTTGCTGCGTCAACCAGTCCTTAGCAACAGCGGCCGGATCTTTTTTGTCGGGTCCATCAACCATGAGGTTGAGGCCAGCCATCGTTTTGTCATCCAACGCCGGTGCAGCCAGCTTATTTAAGATGTCCGCAATCTGCGGATTGGCCTGCAGCGTGTCCATGCGGACGACGGGCGCGGCCTGGTAAATCGGATAGAAGGTTTTGTCGTCCTGAATCACGACGAGATCGGGGCTGGCGAGCTGACCGTCCGTGCTGAAGGCTCGGACGACATCGATCTGGCCACTGGTGAGGGCCGGGTAACGCAGACCCGGATCAAGTTGCTTGGTCGCCTTGAAGTTGAAGCCGCCGTACGCCTTTACGAGCCCAGGTACACCATCCTCACGGGCAAAAAATTCTGGCGGACCACCGGCGATCAGCTGGTCGGCCTTCTTCGACAAATCGGTGTACGTCTTGATCCCCAGCTCGTCGGCGCGCTTCTTGGTCATGGCCAAAGCGTTTGTGTCATTGAAGGGCGCGGGCTTCAACCAAGTCAGCTGGTAGCGCTTTTCATACTCACTCTTAACCGTATCCAGGATCTTTTGGGGATCTGTGATCGCCGGCAGCTTGAGGATCGTCAGCAGACCCGTACTGGTGTACTCGGGATACAAATCGATGTCCTTGTTGACGAGCGCTTGCTGTGCGATCTGCTCCGAGCCTAGGTTGAATTTGCGCTCGACCTTGAAGCCGTTAGCTTCCAGCAGTTGTGCATACATTTCGCCAAGAATGAATTCTTCGGTGAAGTTCTTGGAGCCAACTTTGATCGTCGCACCACTACCGGTCGGACCCACTGTGGTAGCCATAGTCGTACCGGACATCGTGGCATTACTTGTTGCTGTGGTAGCCATAGTCGTACCGGACATCGTGGCATCACTTGTGGCGGTGGTAGCCATGCTTGTACCGGACATCGTTCCAGCAGCCGTTGAGGTATCACTCGCCGTCATGGTGGTCATCGCAGCGGCTGTCGAGGTATCACTCGCCATCGTGGCTGCCATCGTAGCAGCCGTTGAAGCATCACTCATCGGCGTGGTTGCCATCGTGGCACTGCCAGCAGTCGTTGTCGCAGCGCCGGTTGTGGTCGCACCCCCGGAACTGGTCGTCGTGCTGCTTCCGCAAGCAGTCATAACGATGATCAACGTGAGCAGCGCGGCAATGCGCCCCAATCCTGTTCTGTTTTGCATACGCCTACCTTCCTTGTAACATGTCCTGAGATGGATGCTACTGGCCCTCAGGTGTGACCATCCGCTGTGCCGTTGCTAATACAAGATCGGCAACCAGTGCCAGCAGAGCAATTGGTATAGTTCCGACCAGCATGATGCTTGGCCGACCGACCGAAAATCCGCGTTGAATAAAGTCCCCCAGGCCACCTCCGGCAATAAACGCTGCAAGAGCAGCACTAGCGATCACTTCTACTGTAGCAATACGGACTCCAGCGAGTAGCACGGGTAACGCCAGCGGAAATTCGACGCCACGCAGGACTTGCCGCGCTGCCATGCCCATCCCATAGGCCGCCTCGACCACCGCCCGATCCACCGCCCGAAATCCGGCATAGGTGTTAATGATCAAGGGTGGACAAGCCAAGATCGTTAGTGCCACCAGGGACGGTCTAAAACCTAGTCCTAGATAGGGCTCAGCCAGAAATAGGATCGCCAGACTCGGGATGACCCTGAGCGCATTTGCGCTATTAATAATGGGCTCGGCGGCTTGCCGGCGCTTGGCGGCCCATAGCCCCAAAGGTAATGAAATCAGCAGGGCAATTATTAAGGCTGCCCCACTTAGTTCAAGATGGATGGCTAATGCTTGCCAGAACTCATTGCGATGTTCCAGCAGGTAGGGATAAGCTGCTCGCAGTTCACTCATACAGCGATATGCTTCCTTGTGTTAGATGAGCGCCTCAACCATCCTAAACAGTCTATGCTTTTCTGTCGTGATGATCAAGCCCTGACAAACGAATATGGCAATACGCCGTATAAGGTTCATAGTCTAGCACATAGGTACTGTCTTATCAACTTACGATCAAAAGTTGGTGGAAGCATCCAGCGGCTGATGTTATAGTATAGATGGACCATGGCCTCGGAGCTTACAATAACAGGTATCCGCTTGAGCTGTCCGCTAATGCTCGTGATCACGCTGAGGTGTCTGGGATGCACGATTTTGAAAGCCGTTTGCGGTCATTGCTTGCTGCGGTGCGGCGTGATCCTCTCGACGTTGGTCTTTCCACTACGCTCAGCGGCTGGATCGATGAGCACCCAGGTGAGTTCGGGGCTTTTCTGCCAGCTGAAGCACTTTCCTTTCGGAACGCGCCAGATCGCGAAGAGCGCCGTATTCGATTTCTGAAGCATCTGCTGCTCCATGGCTACATGCCGCCGCGCGTGGAGCAGGTATCCGGTAGTGCGTGGCAGACGCGTACGATTAATCTCGCTGTTTCGACCAGCTACTTTTACCCTAACGCTCTCAGCTTATTAGAAGCAGGGCTTGGGCGCGAGGATGTGGCAGTGTTTGTGGTTTCACCGCAACCTCTCGGTGATGCTTCTTGGATCGAAGCCGTGTCTTCCCTTGGCCATCAGCGAGTACAGCTCCAAGCTGCCTTGATGCTGGATGAGGATGGACTGGTTTGGCGCCAATTCGAGGAACCGGTGCCGGTGCATTACCTGTTCCCGGTCGATAATTATTACCGCGATAAATTTCGGCTGGTGGGGGAGTATGGGCAGTGGCGTGTGCCGATGCCGGGCTCACAACTGATCCGCGAGGTCTGCGAGAATAAATTGCTTCTGGTCGATATTGTCAGCGGCATTCCTGGACTTCATCTGGCCCACGAACTACAGCTAGCGCCAACGACCGGTGAAACTGCCTGGATCATGGCACTTGATGACTTTTCAGCACGATACCAGTTGGCGGAGCTTGTTACCAAGCCGGTTGATGGGTTTGGCGGTAGTGGAGTTGAGTTCTGGCGCTATCCGCAGGATCGTCCCGCGCTCATCGCTTGGCTGCGTGAAGCGTTTGCCACTACACCCATGATCCTGGTGCAAGGGCGCATTCGTCCCGTACCGACACGGAGCGGGCGGGAGTGGAATCTACGGCAGTATGTGTTACGTAATGGTCCGGAAGCGGTGCTAGCACCGTGGAAGAGGGTGCGGATCGGCCATGGTGTGATTAATATCACGCGCGGTGCCGGTAGTAGCACGACGAGTACGTTGCTGGAGGATCTCGCGCTTGAGCCGGAGCAACTCCGCGCCTTTGAAGCAGCCCTCCAATCGACGGATGCCTTGGCGGTTGCGGTGCTCCACAGTCTCGAAGCCTATCTGGTGCGTCACTGGGGGGCTACCGAGCAGCTTTATCATGGCTTAGGGTCGAATTTGTCGGCCGATCTGCTGGCACTTGACTTCATGATTGCACCCGATCCAGCGCGAAGCGGCACGTACGCAGTCTACCTTAATGAGATCAACGATTTTGCGTCCGGTGGTATGCGTGACTATGAACTCTTATACCATCGTGAGGCGCGGCCCGATGCGGACCATATCACGGCGACGGAGTCCTTTGCTCTTGCCCCGCATATCTTAACACTGGCGAAATGGCGGGGTGGTGCTTACCAAGCAGCTCTCGAACGGTTGAGGCCAGCATAACCACAGCCCACTGTTTAGACAAACAATGGGCTGCGTAGGAGCTGCATCCGTGGAACCTGGATGATGCCGCTTAGGTAAATTACACTGCTGGAGCGTCGTCACGACGCAAGGCAACGTAGATCAAGCCCATGCCGACCAGTAACACCGCAAGGGCCAACACGACCAACAACCCGGAGTGGGATGACGCGCCGGTATTGGGTAGACCACCCGCCGATGCCATCATGAGCTGACCGCGCATCGCGCCATCGGGGTAAGGCGCATTGTGGACGTTGACATAGTAGCCAGCCGGGTTCGCCAGGATCTTTTGGATCAAGTCTGCCGTGCTGGTAACCGTGCCCGTGGCCGTACCACTGGCATCAGGTGCGCCGAGGGGCTGAACGACCGGACCCGCGACCCCAGCCGCACCTTCATGGATATGGCCGGCCTTCATCGGCAAGGTGGCTCCGGTGACCTTAATGGTGTAGCTGATTGAGTTAGCGGTTGAGTCGATGGAGAGGGTCGCCGTACCGGTCCCATTTGGTTCGCCGCCCTTGGTTTCGTCCGTGCCCTTGAGCGTAGCCGTTAGTTGCGTTACGGCTCGACTTGGTGCCGCAAAGCTAGCAGTTGCGGCTGCCAGGAATATCACCGCCATTACCAATCCCATGAGTGAAAAAGATCGCTTGTTCATGCGTGTCTCCATCCTTGTGATGTTACGTTCACCCGGCACATACCGGTGTGATCCATCCCCGTCAATGGTCCCAGTCCTACGTGTCGCGCTATCAGCACCTCCTTCGCTGCTAGATGCGTCGGGGAGCTGCTCCACGGCATCGGCACGAAAAGCATGTTTGCTTCGCATGACGAACAGCCTGGTGCGGGACACAGCAATACTCGTCGGCAAAACAAACAGCACTCCTTATAATGTAGCATAAGATGTGCCTGTACATCTATTATCCGACTCTGGTACGCAATCTTCGAGATGCGGATAGTATGCTTATCCGCCGGAGGGTAAGCCGCAGAAGTTCGACACCGATTGGGGCATAAGCGAGCAGGAGGCGTCCGCCAACTGGCAAAGTGCTATAGAGGAGGAGGATGGTGCAGCCCCCTAGCAGAAGCATGATCTGTGGCCGGCGGAGCAGGGGTGTGAGAGCCAGCAGCCAGGTGATGTACCATGGCTCAAAATGGAGTGCGGCAAGCAACACATATGCTAAGAATAGCTGGGCAGATCGCTCGCTCAATTGGTTGAAGCTTGCCACCGGCCACAACAGCAACCCCACGAAAGCGAGCATGAATAGTGCGAGACTTGCAATGCGCACCTGGGCCTGGATATCGTCAGCACAGGTGAGAGCTGGCACAGTTCGTGGCTCGCGACCGTCGTTGGGGGACGCACGGGACACTGGTATGCATGCTTTGCTTGTGAGTTGGGCTGCGACCCAATCTGCCGGACTATCATGGAGCAAGGTCAGGGGTGGTGCTGTTTGCAGGATGGCAAGCGTTGCAGGACCACTCCAGAAGGGGGCGTAGAGGGCAATGACGATGGCACATCCCACGGCTATTTGCTTGGCGAGGAGGGCAATTCGTCCTTTGGTCGTCGTCCGCAGTGTATACAGGAGATACAACGGTACGAGTGCAAGGGCCACGGGTTTCACCAGCCCCGCCAGTACCAATAGCCCTACGGCCACTATGTGCCATTGACGGTGAGCAAAGAGCAGGGCTAAGAGGATCAGTAACACCATCAGGCTGTCGTTATGACCGCTGCCGGTGAACTCGATCAGCACCAGCGGATGCCAGGCGTACATCAGCACTCCCCATGTGGCGCGTTGTGGCATCCAGTCCGTGAGCAAGCGCCGGATGACCGTTAGGCTGGCGAGGTATGAACCGAAGCCAACGAGCTTGTACAGGAGCACATAGATACCCGCACCGCCTCCCAACACTTGTGCGAGGGCGGTGATGGGCAATGATAGGATGATCCAGGCCGGACCATAGACCGAAGCCGTGGTTTTCCAATAGATGTGGGGGAGCAGTTGATCGGTCGCGAAGCGTGCCGGCGGATCCGTAAATGGGTTGCCGCCGTAGAGCAGCGGTATCCGTCCAAACATGGCATAGCTATACACATCCGAAGAGAACAGATGGGGCAAAAACAAGAGGGGTAGCGCAAGGCAGACCGTGTAGCTAAGCAATGCGCGCTGTGATATTGCTAGTGCCCAGCGGTATACCAATCCAATGCTCAAGGTGTATAAGGAGCACAGCAGCGCAAAGTCAAGTAGTAACAGCCCGCCGGCCGTCCAGGGCTTTGCCGCTAGCATAGCAACGAGCGGCAGGCGGTCTACGGAGTCCATGTAGGCCGACCCCGGTGTAAACCAGCCGTTGTCGACCGGCGGCAGCACGTCGGGGAGGTGCAGCAAGGCCCACAATCCGGCATAGCCCACGCACTGCAGGAGCACCAGGACCAGCACGATCAGCTTTTTTTGCCGCACCGTCATAGGGTTACACCATAACGAGCGCAGTATCGCGTGTCAAATGACCAGGATGCTAGCCAGTTTGTTCGCTCGCCATCCCCTT
This sequence comes from Herpetosiphonaceae bacterium, assembly GCA_013821605.1. Classification (GTDB taxonomy): domain Bacteria; phylum Chloroflexota; class Chloroflexia; order Chloroflexales; family Kallotenuaceae; genus JACDGP01. Next base: position 31,316 of record JACDGP010000007.1, on the reverse strand, counting down.
GACCGAGTGGACGAGCGCCCGAAAGGGCCAAGCCAGCCAATGAAAAGCAGCGCGTAAGCCGGCACAGATACGGAGGGCTGGTCGCCAGATCACGCTGAGCGGAGCGAGCCACGGCAAGCGGGCACAGGCGAGCGTCGCCACCAGGATGAGCAGCGATAAGGCAAACTGCTCCATATCGGCATTAATGGTCGCACCGGCGACATGGAGCGGTACGAAACGAATGCCCCAGAACTCATTCAGCAGGAGTTGGATGCTGATGGCTGCGATTAAGAGATAGCCGGCGATGGCAAGGCGTGGTTCCCAAGCAATCATGCGACTAAAAAGGCCGGCTGCAAAACGCATCAGGACGATGCCAATCGCCACGCCGGTTAGTACCACCCAATATTCCTGCGACAAAGAAACAACCGCGACGACATTATCGAGGCTAAACGCTAGGTCAACGAGTTCAATGGTCAGGACAACGCCCCAAAAGTTGGTGCGCCGCCGGCGTCGTACGCGGGGGGCATCCGTAATCTGCTCTTCCTCTTGGGCACCGAGATAATCGATCGCCAGGAAGAGCAGGTAGAATCCGCCGATCAAGCGTAGCACCGGTTGTTGGATCACGAGCGTCGCCACGGCCAGCATCAGGGCTCGCCCCACGTAGGCACCGAGGAGTCCCACTTTCAAAGCCGCCGAGCGTTGCGGTCCGAGTAGGCGGTTAACACGTGCCCCGAAGCGACGGAGTGGCGAGGGCCAAGGTACCGGCCGGTTGTTTGGTAACGGCATGACCAGTGTGCCAATTACTGCAGCGTTATCGACGGATAAAATACCCTCAAGAAAAATTACCTGTAAAATGGTCAAAACGACGGCTGTATACATTATTTCTAACCTACGGGCAGGAGCAAGCCCTGCCCCTACAGATACGAAGATCGATGCCGAGATCCTCTCAACACAGTTGTACCAGCAAACTGCGCGCCCTGGATGTAGGCTGGGTGCTCGATCAGATTGGAGTATACTGAGCTAGACGGCGTACACGATGGTGCGCCGGTACCTTGTTAAGGAGTATGCGTGGTACCAAGCACCACGGCGCGGAGCCGCTACCCTGCGCTCCATCATCGTAACTTCACCTTGATCTGGGCCGGGTTACTGGTGTCGAACATGGGCACCTGGATGCAGAATGTCGGTCAGAATTGGTTGATTTACAAGGTGACCAATAACAATCCGATCTATCTGGGCTACCTTGGCTTGAGTTTTGCGATCCCGATGATCGTGGTACCGCCGGTGGGAGGCGCGATAGCTGACCGCGTTAATCGCGTGAAGCTCTTGTACATTACCCAAACAGGCTCGCTGTTGCTGGCGGTGCTGCTGGCCGTGTTGACCTGGAGTGGCACGGTGCAACCGCTGCATATTCTCGTCATCACCTTCGCGGGCTCGCTGTTGCTGGCCTTTGATAATCCGACCCGCCAGGCCCTAATCCCCGGATTGGTTCCGCGTGAAGACTTGATGAACGCGGTTTCGCTTAACTCGGCAACCTATACGGGGGCCGCTCTCATTGGCCCGGCGATCGCCGGCTTGCTGTTGAATATTGTCGGGGCAGGGTGGCTGTTCATGATCAACGCCCTCAGCTATCTCGCGGTGATCGGGGCCTTGTTCGCGATGCGCAACGTGCCGACAAATCCGCCCCGCAATACGTCGCTGGCCAACGCCTTGTTCGGTGGCTTTCGGTACGTCTGGCAGCATAAATTGCTGCTTGGGCTGTTGCTCTTGTCGATCACGGCTTCACTTTTTGGGCGCTCGTACCAGCAGTTATTGCCGATCTTTGCAGATGATGTCTGGCATACTGGACCGGGTGGGTATGGGGCCTTGTTGTCGGCCGGCGGAGCAGGGGCTTTAATCGGAGCCTTCATCATGTCATCGATTCGCGAGATCAAACGCCAGGGGTTGGTGTTGTTGGGCTCGGGCTTGATTACGTGCTTGGCGCTGGCAGCCTTCGCGCTTAGCCCGCAGTTTATCCCTGGGCTGGTGTTGCTGGCGATCGTTGGCATCGCGGTCAGCGTTTTTGGGACGATGATCGCAACCATGCTGCAGCTTGATGTGCCCAGTGAGCTGCGAGGTCGTGTGCTTAGCTTGTACGCAATTACCTTGATCGGTATTCCAAGCCTTGGCTCACTCGGGATCGCCGCAGTTGCCGACGGGTTGAGCAGCGACCAGATGGGCACCTGGGCGCGCATATTTGATTGGCCGTTGCGTCTGGTCGGCGTGCAGTCCTTGACCGAACATCTAGGCAAGGCGGCGGGTGGTCCACGTGCGATTACACTGAGCGCAATTCTGCTGACGGTCGTGCTGGTGCTTTCAGCTCCTGCGTTGCGCCGGGTGGTGATGGCGCCACGACAAGCGACAGGTGCACTAAGATGAGTGCGACCCTAACCAAACGCTGGACGCTGATCACGATGGTGCTGGCATCGGGGATTGTGTTCTTGGATGGGACGGTGGTGAACGTCGCGCTGCCCACGATTGATCGCAACCTCCACGCGGGGCTGTCGGGCTTGCAGTGGATCGTTGATGGGTATTTGGTGACACTGGCCGCCTTATTAATTGTGGGTGGCGCGCTGGGAGATCGTTATGGGCGGCGGCGGCTGATGGTCGTTGGGTTGTCCGCCTTTGGTGTAGCGTCGGTAGCGTGCGGCCTAGCACCTGCGACGAGCTGGCTGGTCGTGGCACGCATGCTCCAAGGGGTGGCGGGCGCACTGCTGGTGCCCGGTTCGCTGGCGATCATTACCGCGGTTTACCCAGCCGGCGAGGAACGTGGTAAAGCCATCGGCAGTTGGGCCGGCTGGGCCGGTATTACGACGCTGCTGGGCCCTTTGCTCGGGGGATGGTTGGTTGATACTGTCTCATGGCGCTGGGTTTTCTTTATTAATGTGCCCCTGATCGTGGTGACGGTGGGCTTGCTTTCGCGCTATGTGCCCGAGACGCGTGACGAAACGGCGAGTGGTCAGTTGGACTGGCTGGGTGCGCTCCTGGTTTGTCTGACACTGGGTGGCGTTACCTATGGGCTGATCCAGGGACCAGTCGCGGGGTGGAGTTCGCCCCTGGTGCTGGGTGGGCTGATCGGTGGTGTCGTTGCGCTGCTGCTGTTTGTGGTGGTCGAGCGGCGTGTGCGCCATCCGATGGTGCCGCTGGTGCTTTTCCGCTCGGTGACCTTTAGCGGTGCGAATCTGGCGACGTTGGGCATCTATACGGCGTTGTCGGGCATGTCCTTTTTTGTGATTTTGTTTTTGCAAAACGTGGCGGGCTACTCAGCCCTCCGTGCCGGACTCGCACTGTTGCCCGTGACCTTGATCATGATGAGCCTATCGGGTGTTGCAGGCAAGCAGGCGGGCAAGTATGGGTCACGGCTCTTTATGACGATCGGACCTTTGATTTGTGCCGCCGGTTTCTTGCTTTTGCTGCGCCTGCAACCCACCAGTGGGTTTTGGGCGGTGCTACTGCCTGCCGCGATCATCATCGGTCTCGGTCTGGTTGTAACGGTGGCCCCGCTTACGACGGCGGTAATGGCGGCAGTGCCAGCGCATAATGCGGGCATCGCCTCGGCGATTAATAATGTTGTGTCGCGCGTCGCGGGCTTGCTGGCGGTGGCGGGGCTCGGTGCCATTGTCGCCCTAACGTTCACTACTGCGCTGGCGTCACGAGCTGGTAGTGTGCCAGCGGCGGCCCGGCCTGCGCTACAACAGGCGGCGCAAGATCCGACCGGCGCGCACGATCCCACCAAGATGCCCGCTGAGGCGGCGCGGGTGATTGCGGAAGCCTATACCTTTGCCTTTCACCGCGCGATGCTGATCTGTGCGGCGCTGAGTGCTCTAGGCGGCATTGTCTCGGCATTCATGATCCGTAATCCTGCCCCAGCAGCTAAACCGGATGGTCAACTCGCCGATCCATCCGAACGGCTTGCCCCGACTGCATGACCTAAAGCGCTATTGTGCGTCCGTCGCTTGCAGAAACTCCCAGACAAAGGCGTGGGTACGTGCCAGGCAGTTCACGTCGATCTTGTCTGCGGTATCGCTCAGTTGATGCCAGTGGCCCATGCCGGCGGCTGCGGGATCGTCGGCAGCGATCTGCGTGTCGATGGTCAGACCGCGAAAGCCACGGCGGGTGACTATGCCGGTGTCGGTATAGGCCCCGCCCTTATGTTCCCCAGCAAGGAGACCAGGGTGGGCAGCTGCAACTGCACGAGCGCGCTCAAGCAGCGACTGATCGGGATGGCTAGGTAACAGTAAACCTTCGCGCAACAAAAGGGTTGGTGCACCGATGCCGACCATGTCCAACGAGATGAGATCGGCGTCTTGTAAGGCCGCAGTGTGACCTGTGAGCAGAGCCCCGATGCCGTAGGCTCCTAGCTCTTCACAGCCGTTGGCCACAATCCATACTTCGGTATGTTGTAAAGGCTGTTGGGCCAGCCGTTCGCCTAATGCCAGAGCACTCGACGCACCACTCGCATTATCATTTGCACCGGGCGTATAGGGAGTACGGTCACCATGGAGGCTCATTGTGAGCCCAAAGAACTGGAGGCCGGCGGCGATCATGTTCGGCAGTTGGAGGGGCTTGCGCCCGCGCAGTGCTGCCCAGCCATCATTGATGCTGCTGGCGATCAGACCGGCGAAACTCGCACCGACCAGCGATGAGAAGGCGGAGACCCACGCAGCATTACTGTAAAAGATGGGTGTGCGGTGGGTATCGAGGTGTCCATACAAGACCACGCGATGACGAACTGTAGCCGCCGGTGGAATGATGGCGACCACGTTTTGGCTGGGACCGGCCGGTAATAGACGGCGAGCCCAATGGGGCCGTAGCTCGGCTTCACAAGCAAAGGCCCATGCACCCGCACCATTCAGCAGTGCAGCGGCGAGGGCAGTCGTGCGGGTTGGCCATAGAGCATGGATCAGGCTGCCCATAAGCCCGGTACCGAAGGCCAGGGCATAGGGTCGGTAGGTCGAGCGACCACTCATGAAGCCTTCGACCTGGACGACCAAGCCCGCTTGCTCCAGCACCGCTGCGGCGTATTCTGCCCCGAGGCGCTCGCCTTCTTGGGTGGAAGGGCGCGGACCAATCGTTTCCGTTAAATAGCGGATATGTTCGAGCGCGCGGTCGGCATAGCTTCGGGCGATGATCATCGGCTCGGTCGCAACCATTTGGTTCTCCTACCGGTGGCCATTTATTGTTCCCGTTGATCCGGGGCGAACATCGGTTTTTGGGTTTTTCGCTTTCCAATGCGTCAAAAGGCGATTCAGGAACAAGCGAAAACAACGGGCGATTCGTTGTTCCTAAGCTTGGACGGTGCAGCGCATACCAACCCCTTCAAGGTGTCCTGCATATGTGCTCTTCTATTTGAGAGTGCTAGCCCGGCCTAGTCCCATCATTTGCAAGTGTGTACAGTCGTCAGGCAGGACAATCGCGTCTTATTGAGCTAGGACTTTGAGCAGATAGTCGTCATCCCAGCTAGCTTTGAGCCGTTTGGCCTTGACCCCAACTTTCGCGGTCCGTTCTTCTTTCAGCAAGTTGAGCGCAATATGACACAGCAGTATGAGTGCATTAGCAGCACGCACTAGGTATCGAAAGCGAGCTCGGCGTATACACCGTAGTGATCACTAGGAACAAGGCGAGCGAGGGGCGTTGGTTCGGTACCAAATACGTCGGCATTCATCACATGCGGGTACGGGAGGCCGCTGTTGAAGAGATCCTGCAAGAAGATCCAGTCGACACGGGCCGGGATCGACAGTGTGGCGACGTCCCGCCACCGCGGGTTGTTCCAGAAGTCCAACGTAGGGGCCGGCGTTCGACCGGCCTTCTCGGCATGGTAGCGCGCCACATCATGCCATGGCTGCACGCCTTTGCCGAGGAGGGTCTGCTGACCCATAAGGAAGCGGTAGACACTCGAGTCGGGGGGGGCGTTGAAATCACCACACAGGATTTCGTAACATTCCGCCCCTGCTCGCGACTCGATCCATTCTAAGACCGCGACGATCTGAGCCTCCCGATGGGCGATACTGTCATAGTCAAGGTGCACGTTGGTGATCGCAACATTGGTTTGGTCGATAGTGAGACACACGCGTAGGCCACAGTTCTTCAGTGGTCCGAAGGATGTATCCCATCCCACCTCATCTGCCGAGAATGGGCGCTTGCTGAGAATGCTTAGCCCTTCGTCGGGGTCATCTGGGTAGAGCCGCGTTACTATGTGCTCATAGCCACATCTGTCACCGATATAGCGAGCAGCGGTGCGTTCATCGGCTGCATCCACACGTGCTGCCACCTCTTGGAGGGCTACAATATCAGCGGCCACATGGGACAGTTCCTCACATGCAGCGTTAAGCCGCTCCAGCCGGTGAATGTGGGTATTCCAAAGGTTGTACGTTACGAGCTTCATGTTCGTCCTGATGTGGGTCAACACGCGTGAGTAACACGCTGCTAAAGAGCTTGTCTACTTTATAGGGCATAACTGCGAGGCGTGCCAACCATAAAAATGCCCCCAGCATCCCATGTGGCCCATGTGCGCATTATCGTGAACGGCGTGCGCCGAACAAACGGCTGCGGGTACAGCAGCGGGGTAACGCTACATCAGCACTGTGGAGCGATCAGCCATCCCCCATACTAGCTACTTGCGACATCCGTAGGTATTTTTTAGTACGGATACGCTAAGTAGCTAGCATAGGGTGAAAGGACGGTTCGCTTATGATTCCTTAGTGGGGAATGATGTTTGCAAAGTCGCGTTGAAAGTGACTAAAAAATTGCCAGATGACCGTGCTGGCGTCCACAGTGCTCATCACCTTGCCAATGACATTTTCGGGTTTGTATTGCGGCCCGCCCGGCCAGGTATGCCCTCCTCCATGCACGATGTTGAGATGGACTTCTGCGCCACGCTTGCCATTGGTGAAAAAGGTGTCCTGCAGGCTTGTGCCATTCGCATCATCCGTCTGCACCGGACCTTGATGTGGTCCCGATGTGCATTGATTAAAGCTTTTCCAAGAACTCAGGTTCTCCGTCGCTGGCAGGTAGTTGACTGACGGATGACCCAATGGCCCCCCATCAAAGGGCCAGATCGGGTCGGCATCACCTTGAAAGGCGAGGATCGGCAACGGATGGGCGGGCGGCGCGTGTGGTTGCGTTATGGAGGTCAGGCCGCCTGCGACCGGGGCAATCGCCGCAAACAGCTCACTATGAAGGAGCCCAAGGGCGACGGTCATCTCTGCCCCGTCCGACATGCCCGTCACGTAGCAGTGCGTGCGGTCGATCGGGTGCTGGTTGGCGACATCATTGAGCATCGCAACAATAAAGTCGATATCATTCGGTTGAGCGGTGGGATCCGGGTTCCACTGGATGTTCCCAGCATCCGGTGCGACAACTAAAAAGCCGTTGGCATCGGCAACGTCTCCGAAATGGGTGAGACCGCTCTCGCCCTGCCTGCCGATCATGCCCTGGGCGGACCCTCCGGTGCCGTGTAGCACGATCACCACCGGTGCCCGGTTGGTCAGGTTGTCAGGAGCATACACGTGATACGTGCGTGGTCCTTCGGGCTGGTTGAGGGTCAAGTCCGTGTACGTTCCCATACGTATTCTCCTGCATGCATAATGCCGCAGATGATGCTGTCATCATTGCTGCGAGACGAATAAGGGGTCTACCGTCAGTCTCTACCGGAGGTCAACCAACTGGTGCGTATTATGTCATGGTCACGAGCTCCTTCCACCTATGTATAAGGTGCTTTGCTTGATGAATGCAGTTGTGGAGCTTTTTATCATGGTCATCTCGAGAGTCATCGTCACGACGCTCAGTAGGTGGCTGCAAATGACCAAGCTCGTGAATAGGCAGCCGCATGCCGAGGTAGGTAAGGGTTGATCCATGGACCGGTATTGGCCATTGGTGTTGCGCAGGTGGGTGGGACGTGCGAGCAAAAGGTGTAGCCCTACATTACACACATTATGGCAGGATGTCAATACCCGTGCCGTGCGAACATTGCATCCGCCGCATCCACTCGCTGGCTTGATCATCTTTATTACCACTGCGCCATTGGAGTTGGTGTAACTGGAGGCCGCTCCTCATTCTATGCTCTGCTTGACGCACGTAGGGAGTATCGCGTAGCATACGGGCTGCACCACGGCTACTCATAATTAACGCTTAGGAGCTTTGCCGCCCATGCCCCGACGCCGCCTGCTGCTCGTAGTGATGCTGGTTGCCATCCTATGTGCCCAGCTTAATCCCGCCCAGGCGGACGCACAGCTGCTGTTTTTCCCGGAGACAGGTCAAACTATTACGGATGAAATGTACCAATACTGGCAGGCGACGCCCCATCCGCTCCAGACGTTGGGCTATCCGATTTCGCGCCCTTTTTTGCAAGCAAGTGTGACCGAGCCCGCTACCTTTCTGCGCGTGCAATATTTTGAGCGAGCTGTGCTGGAAGAGCATCCTGGCGCCGATCAGCACATGCTGATACTTGGACGCTTGCTGGGCGATGAGCTGGTTGCCGACCGGCGCAGCGAGGAGCCGTTTCAACCGGTCGCTCAGCCTGCGAGTGTAGCAAACTGGGATGCCGTCACCCAGCATGCGTTAGTCGATACGCCCGCGCCATTCAAATCCTTCTATGCACAACAGGGTGGTCTACCGATCTTCGGTCGCCCGATCTCCGAGCAATTCCTGGAGCGTAACGCTGATACCGGTGCCACCTACTGGGTCCAATATTTCGAGCGCCAACGGCTGGAATGGCATCCAGATGCCGAGCCATTGTTTCAGGTGATGCTGGGTCGCTTGGGCGATGAATATAGGCTGGCGCACCCCGACCAGATCGATCCGACCGCGTTTACGGCATCCAATTCTACGCCGAGCGTGCCTGCGCACTTGGTCTACGGCGTGAACGCTGCCTTGTTTTATACCGATCACGCGCGTGTCTTGGGCCTCGCTCAGGCGGCGGGCTTCGGTTGGATTCGCCAGCAAGTGCGTTGGCGTGATCTACAAGGTTCGCTGGATCACCGGCTTGCGTGGAATGAATTGGATGTGGTGGTTGCGGCGGCGCAGCAGGAGGGCTTAAAGCTTTTGTTGTCGATCGATCAGGCGCCCGACTGGGCAACCGGCGTACCGGGGACCTCGGGGTTGCCGGATCGGGCACATTATGCCGATTATGCCGCCTTTGTGGGCGCGATGGCCCAGCGCTATCAAGGGCGGGTGCAGGCGTATGAAATTTGGAACGAGGTTAATCTGGGGATTGAAGACGCACCGCAAGCGATCCCAATGCCGTCTGACTACGTGGATCTGCTAGCGCAATCATACGTGACAATTAAGGCTGCCGATCCACAGGCACTGGTCATATCTGGACCGCTGGCACCGACCGAATGGTCCGGCGATCCACATGTGGCGATCAGCGATATCGTCTATTACAAGGCGCTGTTTGCCGATCAGCGTTTTTGGGACCATTTGGACGTCGTCGGCGTGCATCTCTTCGGTTGCTCGAATCCGCCGGATACGTTGTGGCCGGCTCAGCCGGGACCGGGACCGGGCTGGACGAATAGTCGTGAGTTTTATTTTCGGTACCTTGAAGATATGCGCCAGTTGGTCGTGGATAGTGGGCATGGCAACCGGCAAATCTGGGTTACGGAGTTCGGGTGGGCGACTACGAATACGACGCCCGGCCATGAGTTTGGCAACAATGTGAGCTTCGACCAGCAAGCGGCCTATCTGGTACGGGCGTTGGAACTGGGTCGAAGCCAATACACGCCCTGGCTAGGGGCGCTGTTTGTGTGGAACCTCAACTTCGCTGTCACATGGAGTGCTGCAGGCAATCCCCTGCACCAGATGGCCTCGTATGGTATTCTCAACGGTGACTGGAGCCCGCGTCCTGCGTATACGGCAATTGAGCAGCTTCTGAAACAGTAAGATACTGCGGGGTCTAAAGCACACCTCGCCACAACCTAGTGGCCCTTCGTCACTCTCGGTGAAAGACAAACGACGGAGCCATTTTGAACCGCTGCACCCCGGCCCGCACGGCCAACTCGATGATCTGCGTTTTACATAAGATGCGATTGCCCTGGGATATAAGGATGCTCAGGGTTGGTTTTCTCTTCAAGATATGGTATGCTTTTCATGTCTCCATTGTAGAGAAGTGCTTCGTAGATGTCAGAGCCTTTCGTCAACTCACCATCCTGTGTGGAACGGCGTTTGTTAGGAAGGAGATGAGGAATTTGACCCGCAATCAGCCTATTACGATGTCCACACTTCCAATTCTTGATCAATTGAAGGCGCTTGGAACCGAACAAGCTCGTAAAACCTATCGTAAGCATGGTGTGAGTGGCGATCAATATGGCGTTAGTTATGCCGAGCTGAAGAACCTGAAGAAAAACATCAAGGTTAATCATGATCTCGCGAAGCAATTGTGGTCATCAGGTATCCACGATGCTCGCATTCTGGCTTTAATGATCGCTGATCCGCAAGATGCGGATAGCGTTCTTCTGGATTCGTGGGCTGATGATCTGGAAAACTACCCTTTATCCGATGCGTTCTCCCGATACGTAGCACAAACAGCACTTGCCGGCGAAAAGATGGAGCAGTGGACCCAATCTGACAGTGAGTGGATAGGGACGACTGGTTGGAACATATTACGTGACCTTGCCACAAATGATAAGAACCTGCCGGACGATTATTTCGAGCGTTATCTCATGACCATTGAGCGCGACCTTCATAATCGGAAAAATCGCGTCCGTTACGCCATGAATAGTGCGCTTATCACCATTGGGGGCCGAAACCCGCAGCTTGAGGAAAAAGCGCTAGCCGTCGCCAAGGTAATTGGAAAAGTCATCGTGGATCATGGAGCAACAAACTGCAAAACTCCAGACGCAGCGACTGATATCGAGAAAATGAGGGTGCATCAGAAGTCAAAGGCGTGACCCTGGTAGGCCCAAACGCAACATCGCTGCGGCCAGCCGCAAAGTATTGGATCTGGCGCGTTCGCCTATTTCCGTACATTCGACGTGGGCACGCGGCATGGGTGATTGCGCCGGCCTGTCGGTCGAAAGCGGCGACGAGATCGGCCCGCGCGGGAATCATAGGGCTCATCGAGCCCATCCACCTGTCCGACCTTTTGCTGGATGTGGACCGCCGCACAGGCTTCATGGCGGCTCTGACCTACCAAACGGGCCGGCGTTGTGGCGAGGTGTGTAGTGAAGCGTATAATGGTGTTGTAGCGTAGCCAATCTACGTAAAGGATATTTTATGAAGCCTCCTACTCCCAGCAAGCAGTCGTTGCCGGTGCTGGTTGCCGGCGATGTGCTCGCTGTGCTCCTATTTGTCGTCGTTGGCCGTGCCAGCCATCACGAGGACGGCAGCTGGTTGTTCAACCTGGCGCGCATCGGCAGCCCTTTTTTGCTCGGCTGGTTCGCGGTCGCCCCCTTCACGGGTGCTTACCAATTGCCACCGCCGCGCCGAGGACTGTGGTTGCGGCGTTCGGCTTTGACTTGGCTGCTCGGGATCGGCTTCGGCTTGGTGTTGCGTAGGTTCCTGTTCCGTGACCTGGTGCCGCCGACCTTTGCCGTGATCACGCTGATTTTTACGGGCATCTTCTTGTTGGGCTGGCGCACCGTGTTTGCCGTGGTGAGCAATCGCTACCGGCAGACGAAGCTGTCGGTGTCATCCGCACGCTAACCTCAATTTGCAAAAGAACTTCTTGGCCGACTGTTTAGTGCGGCGGCTGTGGATGAGGATATCGAGCACCATTTATTCAGCGACTGGGGACAGATGAGGGCCAGGAAAACCGACAAAGTGTCAATAAAAAAGAGAGGAAGTAATATGCAATGCAGTAAGCTCGCTTGAGAAGACGATTGACACGTGGGGACAGATTAGAAATTATGACAATCTGTCCCCACGTGTCTTTGATGTCTGATAGCAATCTTGCACACTTAGACCTCGAACTCCCCGTGTTTTTGTGCGTATCCCCGGACCTGCGTAGACCCATTGTCGAACACCAACTTCCAGGCCATGTGCAGCTAACGATTGAGATAATCCTTTCGCCTTCTTTGGTTCGTATCCGTGTGCTTCGCACCAATGTGCATAGGAGCTCATGACGTCGCTGTTCGCTACCCATGCCCCTTCCTCTCTTTTACAGCATTCTGCTAGCCACAATTCAACAGTATCTTGTCCTGATATCTGTGTCTGTGTAAGCTCGTAGACCGCTTTAGGAGGATGAGGCCCCTGCCCTTCGTGTTGATACCACTGATCCCGAAGCTGCTCCATCTTGCGAGGCGTATCTGCTTCCTCTAACGGTGTATACACAGTGACTTTGAGATCTGGTGTATCAAAGACTTGAAAGGTGAGACGTTCAAACAGCAGATACCCCACCTGTGGATGGTTGAGCGCTTTCCGCCCTTCTTGCCCACTACGTACTTCATGATCAGGCCACCAGGCGCGAAATTCAGGACTAGAGAGCATGAGATCATGGATCAACTCAGTCAATTGGGCGTCTCCAGGATAACGACCACAACTGCTCCGGAATTGTGCTAAGAGCTGTCGCGCATCTTCTTCCCAATCGACGATAAATTGCCGAGATAAGGGATTGGTGAAGATGCCCCAGATCGTATTGCGTTCGCGGGTGGTCCTCAGACGAAAATCACCAAAGACAGCGCATCCAGCATCATTCCACGCTAGGATATCGCATCTTCTTCCTGACACAAAGGCAGGACGAGTGCCAAACTGATCAAGGAAATGTTGTAACGCTGGACTCACGATCTCGGTTTCCTGCAAAAGCGCCGGAGGTGCCTGTTGCTGGGCTAAGAGGAAGAGATGGGTTCTTTCATTCGCATCCAGACGTAACGCCTGCACCAGGCGCTCTAAGACTTGCGTTGAAGGCGTAATAGCACGTCCCTGTTCTAACCAGGTGTACCAATCCACGCTTACACCCACCATCTGTGCCACTTCCGCTCGTCTGAGGCCAGGCGTTTTGCGCCTGCTTCCTCGCGGCAATCCCACAGCTTCAGGCGTAAGCCTTGCCCTGCGCGTACGCAGAAAATCTCCAAGCTCCTGTAAACGATATGCTTGTGGTTGCCGCTGACGTACCATTCCAACCTCGTTCGTCCTGGTATCTGAAAAGAGCACCCCTTGAAACAGAGAAGTAGAATTCCTATGATCATTGCTCATCTTGTTCTAGGATTTCTATCAGTATACGATAGATACGCGGGTGAAGTGCCTGCAAAAGTCAGGTGAAAGGCAAGGGATGACACAATGGATTTAAGACTGTCAGGGAAGAGGGCACTAGTGACCGGGTCGAGTTCCGGGATAGGCGAGGCGATCGTGAAGCTGCTCGCTGCGGAGGGCGTTGCTGTCGTGGTGCATGGTCGCAACGAAAGCCGAGCCAACGCTGTAGCCGAGGCGATCCGCGCCGGAGGAGGGAAAGCCGAGGTCGCTCTTGGTGATCTCACAACCGACGCCGGAGCTGACGCGGTTGCCGTCGCGGGGCTTGCTAGCGGACCGATTGATATTCTGGTCAACAATGCCGGAGTCTTCAACAATGCCGGAGTCATCGGCTTCCTCTCATGGACGGAGGCGACGGCTACGGACTGGGCTCAGATATACAACAGCAACGTGATTTCTGGCGTGCGGATGATCCAGCGCCTAGTGCCGCAGATGCGCGAGCGACACTGGGGTCGGGTGATCCAGATTGGCGGTGGTCTGTCGCAGCAGCCTCAGGCTGGTGGGCCGAACTATAATGCATCGTTGGCAGCTCGCCACAACCTTGCGGTGTCCCTCGCACGTGAACTGAAGGACACCGGCGTGACATCAAACGTCGTGGCTCCCGGCGCGATCCTGGCAGAGGCAGCTCGGCCAATGCTTGCACATATGGCACAGGCTCATGGCTGGGGCGAGACGTGGGAGGAAATCGAGCACAACGCAACGCAGGCCATGGCTCCAAATGACGTGGGTCGCCTCGGTCGACCAGAGGAGATCGCCGCAGCCGTAGCATATCTGGCCAGCCCGCTCGCTGACTATGTGAGTGGCGCAACTATCCGAGTCGATGGGGGCACGATTCGTTCGGTTATATAATACCGCCCTTGGTCGGCAGCGACTGTTTGTGACTGAAGCCTGACACAACCGGACGATCACCGATTTATGTGACAACATCCATCTGCCGGTCCTGATCACTTTGCCAGAGCTGTTGCATTTCCTTGGATGTAACGAGGAGTTCGTCTAGCATACCCCTAGCTTCGATCCGGCCATCCTTCAGGACAATAATTTGGTCCGCTCGACGCAAGGCAGCGCGCCGGTGTGAAACGACCAAACAGGTCGGCGCGTCTTGCTGATTTGCCTTGATCCGCTGATCTAAGCGTTCCCACAATGTTCGCTCAGTTTCGACATCAAGGGCACTTGATAGGTCATCAAAGATCAGCAGTTCGGGGCGGCGTACGAACATGCGCGTGGCGGCTGCGCGTTGAACCTGACCGCCAGAAAGCCGCACGCCACGCGGTCCGACGATCGTCTCCAGCCCCGCACTAAGTTCCATGACGTCTTGCTCAAACACGGCGTCGTGGATGGCTGCCGGCAGATCGACCTGATCTTCCGGTAGTCCTAGCAGGATGTTGTTGCGCAACGTATCGCTCCATAAGCGGGGCACTTGCGCCGTATAGGCACAGCGCGGCGGCCTCCAAAAGGTGCCGGGCTCGGCAATGAGGGTGCCGTTCCAGCGCGTCTCGCCCCCACTTTGCGGGAGCAGGCCCATAAGCGTACGCAACAGCGTTGTTTTGCCGGAGCCGATGCGCCCGGTAATAACCGTAAACGAGCCACGCAGGAGAGCGAAGTTGATATCCGTGATGCCTTTGGCTGTGCCGGGGTGGTGGTAGTGGAGTGAGCGTACTTCCAGCTTGCGTAGCCGGTCATCGCTCCCTAGCACCAGTTCGGGGGTAGATGGCAGATCGGCCTGGTCGCTAACGGCATGATGCTCTACCAGCACCTGCGCCGGTTCATCAGGGATCAGCGCCACCAAGCGATCAATCGAGACGGCTTGTTGATTATAATCGCCGACGAAGGTGCCGAGCAGTTGGGGTAGTTCGGTTGTGAACCACAGATAATACACGAACAAGCTGAAGTCGCCGACGCTGAAGGTGCCAGCGCTCATGGCTTGGCCAGCGAGCAACAGGGTTACACCGACACCAAAGGTGACAGCGCCGCTGGACACCGACCGGATGCTGGCGTACAGCACTTGTTCGCGTATCGTTACGACGCGTCGCGTCTCATTAAGGGTGGCTAGATGATCGACCATGTCGCTACCGGCGTTTGCGACCTTGACGGCTTGCACTGCGTCAAACAGCTCGCCTAGAAAGCCGATGACGTGATCGCTGGCCACGCGTTCAGCCCGGTTGTAAAACAGGAAGCGTGCCCAAGCCAGGCGGGTTATGAGGATCGTACACATTAATGGCACAAAGATCACCAGCGTGACTTTGAGGTTAATGCGTGCCATAATTATGATCGCGATCACGAACGCAATTAGCTGTCCGCCGACCTCGGGTAACCACGTGGGAAAATCACTGACCTCGGCGACATCGACGTCGTAGCGGCTGAGCGCCTCGCCGGTTGATAGTGGAAGCGCCGTTGCGCCGGGTCGCCGTAGCAGGGTGGCGAATACGTTGCGACGCAGCAGCCCAGCCACAGCACGACGAAAGGTCACACCACCCCAGATGTCGCCGAACGAGGTTATCAGGCGCGCCAGGGCAAGCGAGACATACAATGCGATCAGACCCGCTAGTCCCAGGCTGGCAGGTTGGGCACCGGTAAGTGTATCGAATACTCGTTTTTCGATCAGTCCCAAGGCCACCGGCACCATGAAAAACAAGGTATGAAACAGGCAGTGAACGGTGAAGGGCCACGGTTGATACGTAATGAGTTGCCAGTTAAATGGCCATGTTTTGAGCCGTCTGGCTCCTTGTTGTTCTTGGGTGGTCGTCATACCAGAGCCTCCTCTAGCCCGGTTTGCAGCAGGCTATAAAAGCGAGAGTGTGGGTCGTTGGCGAGTGCTTCACGGGGACCGTATTCGGCGACCTGCCCACGGTCCAGGATCAAAATTTCGTCGGCCCGTTGCACCGTGCGTAAGCGATGGGCAATGATGATGCCCGTGCGACCGGCCAGCAAGTTATTGATTGCTTGCTCCAAGAGGTGCTCGGTCACGGGATCGAGGCGCGACGAAGCTTCGTCCAGGATCACGAGCCCCGGGTCTTTGAGGAGGACGCGCGTGAAGGCCAGCAGCTGTGCTTCGCCGGCCGAAAGACCTTGCCCGCCGCCAGCTAGCATCGTATCAAGACCGGCGGGTAGCGCGTCAACCCATTGCTCCAGTCCTAGCTGCGCGAGCGCTCGGCGGATTTGGTCGTCACCAATGCGTGGGTTGAAAAAACGTAGGTTGTCACGGATGCTCGCCGCGAACAGCTGCACATCTTGTGTGACCATGCCAACTCGCGCTTGAAGTTCAGCACTGGCCACATCCCGCAGATCGGTGGTTGCTAGCCGCAACTCACCGTGGGACGGGTCGTACAAGCGGAACAGCAAGCGTGTGAGCGTTGTTTTGCCACTGCCGGTGCGGCCCAACAGCCCCAGCACCTTACCTGGCTGGAGGGACAACGAAATAGCGTGCAGTACAGCATGCTCCTGTGCTTCGTCCCTGGGCTCCTCAACGGATGATGGTTGTTCGCCGTAGGCAAACGAAACGTGGTCAAGTGTGACCGCGAGTGCGCCAGTTGGCAACCGTCCTTGTCCCGCTTGCTCTAACTGCGACGACGTATGGAACAAAGCTTGGATGCGTTGAATACTGGCAGTTGCTTGTTGGACATCCTGGACTTGCTCCCGAATGTTTTGTAAGGGGTCCGCCAGCATGCCGATATAAAACACGATCAAATAAGCGGTGCCAATACTAATGCCGCCATGCAGGTACAGGTAGGCACCTAACCCAAGACCGAGCGCATAGCCGGTCACGAGCAGGAAATTGGTTGCCACAAAGGTCAGGTTGCTGACGAGTTGAGCCACGCGGCTTTTGCGGAGCAGATCGGTCATGATAGACTCGAGGCGGCCCATAACGTAGCGCTCCGCACCGCTCGCCCGGATGTCCTCCATACCCCCCATCCGCTCCTCGAGGAAGCCTAACATCTCGGCATGAGCCTGGCGCTCGCCGGCCCATTGGCTGACACCGAGTTGCTGTAGGCTACCCAAGATGACCAGCGTAATCAGGCTATAGAGCGTTAGCCCGAGCCCTAAGCGCCAATCTTCGCGGAAGAGGAGCAGCAGGACGGCGACGATCAGCAACAGATTACCGACGACGCGTATGACTAACTGCGAAAAAAAGTTCGCCAGGGCCGTCACATCGCCATCGACCCGTTGGATCAGTTCTCCGGGCGTGTGCTGCTTATGAAACGACATATCGAGGTCGAGACAGTGGCGGGTAAGGTCGGCCCGTAGCGCATTTGTCGCGTTCCATCCGACCATTTCGCTCAGGTACAGCGTCACCAGGGCGACCGCATGTTGTGTCAAGCCGAGCGCGATAAAGATTGCTGCCGCAACGAGGAGGCCACGCTGTGCGCCCGGCATCGTCCCGGCATGTTGCGTGGTATCGATAAAATAGCGAATGATTTGCGGGTTGAGCAGTTGCAAACTTAAGCTGGCAAACAGCCCAAGCGTGAGTAAGATGATCCGCGTGCGTTGGGGCTTGATGTAGCTTCCAAGCAAGCCCCGTGATTGAGTCAACGAAACGTTCACAAGAAATCCTTGCATAATGAAACAACGGCCAGCGGAAACCGGTGGTCGCCGGAATCAAAAAAGGCCACCGGGTAGATCGCCCCGAGGCCGTTTAACATATGTTGGCCACGGGGCATAGGAGGCCCGTGACCACAAGACGCAGAAGTGTTAGTTGTTCGTTAGGAAGGTCTTGGTGTTAGGCGCACCTATACAAGGCACCCGACCACGCATGGAACTGCGTTGTCGAGTCCAATCAAATTGTTGGTAGCCGATGTCATGAGTGCGCCTCCTTATGCAAGTTAGGGAGAGTGTAGTGTATTGGCCCGCTGGCGTCAAGGGGTCAATTTTGCTATTTTGTTCGAATGGGTGACTATCAAGCTACCTTGAAGTGACCATCAGGGTTTGACAGCCCCCGTAATCGCTGGCATGCTGTGTTAGCTCACTAGCTAAGGAACCTAACAATGGACGAGATCGCCGCGCTCAAGCAAGTGCCGCTCTTTTGCTTCATGGACGATCAGGAAATTGGCGCTATTCGTCAGATCATGGACGCGAAAACCTATCCGGCCGGGACCGTGATAAGCGTGCAGGGTGAGTCGAATAACTATTTTAACGTGCTTCTACAGGGCCATGTCAAATTTATGGTCAAGGATGCTAGCAATCACGACCTTGTCGTGGACGAAGTCGGCCCTGGCGGCTTTTTTGGTGAGTTATCGATGCTGACGGGCGAGCCACGCTCCGCGCGTGTGCAAGCTGTAGAGGAGGTAACAACACTCTCGCTCGACCGGGGCGAGTTCTTTTCCTTCCTCGAAGCGCATCCGCCTGCGGCGCTTGATGTGCTGCAAACTCTGGGGCAGCGCCTGCACCGCACCGACGCACTCCTGCGGCTTAGTGTTAGCCGCAATGTTAACGAGGTCGAGGATGACCGGTTGACATTTGGTCAACGGATCGCAGATAGGGTGGCTGCGACTATGGGGAGCTGGCGCTTCATTATCATTCAAACCTGCATTTTGGCGACCTGGATCACGCTCAACGTCACGGCCTGGATCAACAGATGGGACCCGTATCCTTTTATTCTACTTAACCTCGTGCTTTCATTCCAGGCGGCCTACTCGGCCCCGATCATCATGATGAGTCAAAATCGCCAGTCGGACAAGGACCGCTTGGCCTCCGACATCGATCACGAAGTTAATACGAAAGCGGAGTTGGAGGTGGGTATGGTGATTCAACGTCTGGATTTCCTGACGCAGCTGGTTCAGCAGCAACGTACTACGGCAATACACCATGATGCCAACGGTGGTCCTGCCAGTTCTTAAAATAAGGTTGAAACCGGAATGATAACGACATGGTTCGACCGGATCGAGATCGGCGAGCGGACACGCACAACTGCCAGAACGATTACCGAAACAGATATTGTTCAATTTGCGATGCTCAGCGGTGACTGGTTTCCGCTGCATATTGACACCGAGTATGCTGCAACGACGGCGTACGGTGAACGCATCGCACATGGCATGCTGGTGTTGACGATTGCCACCGGGTTGATCACGCTAGCGCCGCCATATGTAGTCGCCTTTTATGGCATTGACTGGCTACGCTTTGTCAATCCTGTCAAGATCGGTGACACGATTCATGTGGAAACAGAGGTGTTTGCTAAGCAGTTGCGCAACGACACGGTGGGAGTCGTCAGCCATACGTTGATCGTTAAGAACCAGCGTGACGAGGATGTCATCGTCGCCACAACCAAGATGGCGGTGGCGCGGGAACCTGCTTGAGACGATGGCTAGGGTAGAAGCAGTGCACTGAAAGCCGGAGATACGCATGCGTATCTCCGGCTTCGCCAGTTCAAACCAGTATACGGGTTAGTTGGCCGTGGGCAGGATTCCATGCTCCGGTGCTACGTTCGGTATGGCACCTGCACCAGTAGAGGTAGCCGCAGCAGTGCCGCCTTGAATGGTGAGGCCGTTCGCTACGGTCGTCAGCGATTGGCGGAAGTTCCCACCAAGCGTGGCTTTGCCAACCGAAAACACAGGATACGCTTTGCCACGGGAGAAGGAAGTCGAAATATAGTCACCCACCATGCGACCTTGCGTGGTGTTCGCTATCCAAGCTAACTTTATCGGCCCCGTCAGTTGTGTCGGTGCGCTCCACGTTGCGCCACCATCGGTCGATGAAATGAAGCCTACATTGAGTTCACAGGTAGCCATGGTGCAGTTCGCAACTGGGTAGTAGTAGTAGGCCAGGCCAACGTGAGCAGTCGATCCGGAGGAAGATTTATCGACCCCGAGACCGGGAATAAAGTGATCGACCGTGCTGGTCGTAGCATCGATCGGCACGCGGCTCGGTGCCGTCCAGGTTACCCCGTTGGTGGAGCTGCTATACACGATGTCATTCGAACTGCACGAGCTGCGGAAGCGGCAGTCTTCCCAGGCGACGAACACTTTTCCGGCACCATCAATCTCGGCTGACGGCAGTGGCGGAGTGCGCAGAATGACAACGCTGTGAGACTGTACCGTAGAAATTGTGACCGACCTGCTCCAGGTTGCGCCGCCATCCGTTGAACGGAAGGCCTTGTTGGCGCTCTGATTGGCGCTGAACGGAACGATGACCGTACCGTTAGGCTGCACCACGGGCTGCCCGCCCAGACCACTCGCATTGTCGGCGGGGCTCCGTTGCACGCTCCAACTCAGTCCGCCGTCAGTCGAGGTGCTCATATGGACGAGATTGCCGGCTGCATTGTCGTCCCATTCGGCGTAGCAATGACCATAAAACGGGCTGGTCGAGGTGGTGTCACAGACAATCCAGGTTTTATCAAGAAATGTATTCGGTGATGGCTTAACAGGAACGGGATTACTCCAGGTGAGGCCACCATCCGTCGAGCGGTTGACCAGTACTGCATCACCATGCGGGCTCGTGCCTCCTGCGAGTGCCAGTGAAACAGCTAGCCAAACATTGTCTTTTGGATCATAAGAAACCGCTGGGTCGCTGACCCGGTCATAGGTGCCACCTTGATAGATGGTGATACCGGGCAGAAAGCCATGCGTCCAGGAGGTACCGCCGTTGGTTGAGGTCGCCCAGCCAATATTAGAGGCGCCGCCATCCGTAAAACGACCGACCTGGGTTACTGAGACAAGGGTTGAGCCATACGAGAAGGAGTCAGGCTCAACTTCGGTTTGGTGCTCGCTGGTGGTATTGGTGTATGGATCTGTGCTTAATGTGGTTAGTGCAACGTTAGCAAAGGCAACCATCGTTGATGAGAAAGCGAGGACGAGTGCCAGCATAAGGGCCGGCAAGGCACGCACGTGCCTTCCAAGACGAGACGAAACATGCATGGATTTGTTCTCCTGTAATACAGCGGCGCCGTTTGCCAACCTCACATTAGGCATCCTCCAAGCGACATGAACTTCATGTCGCCCACCTAGTGTATACCCGGCGCCACTTAATGTCTACTGTTAGCGGCTGGCCTTATTGGGCGGTCCGTGGTACTCGTGGTTCAGCTGTCGTGGCCGGTAGTGAGGCAGCGCCGGCGCCGGTCGCCACCGCACTTCCGCCTCGAACAGCTAAGCCACTTATGACGGTCGTCAACGCTTCATTGAAGGTCGTGCCGGACTTGGCCTTAGCAACCGCAAAGACCGGATAGGCTTTTGTACCAATGAAGGAGGTCGAAATATAATCACCCACCATCCGGCCCCCCGTAGTGCTTGCCAGCCAATTGATCTTCATCGGGCCGGCCAGTTGGGTTGCCGTACTCCAGCTTGCGCCACCATTCGTTGACGAAATGAAGCCGACATCGAGTTGGCAGGTCGAAACTGTGCACTGCGCTACTGGGTAATAGTAATATGCGAGGCCCAGGTGGGCACTAGCGCCAGCAGTCGTGCGGTCAACGCCAATGCCGGGGATAAAGTGATCGACGCCACTGGTCGTGCTGTCGATCGGCACGCGGGTGACAGCCGACCAGTTAGTACCATCGGTCGAGGTGCTATACACAATATCATTCGAAGAGCAAGAGGTGCGGAAGCGACAATCTTGCCAAGCCACGAAGACCTTGCCGGCCCCATCGATCTCCGCCGATGGTAAGAAGTCACTGCGAATGCCGGCGGCCGGGGTATGGGCCTGGACCTGCGCGACTGTTACAGTGATACTCCAGCTTGCGCCACCGTTGGTCGATGTAAAAGCCAGGATTGCGTTGAAGCCGTTGCTGATCGGTACGACGACGGTTCCATTCGGCTGGACGAGTGGTTGGCCACCCAGCCCATGGCCGGTGTTGGCGGTGTTAAGGGCCGGACCCCAGGACAAGCCACCATCACTGGAGGTGCTCATTTTGATGACGTTGCCGGCGCCGTTATCATCCCACTCGGTGTAGCAATGGCCATAAAATGGGCTGCTCGCCGTTGTATCACAGGCGATCCAATCCTTGTCCAGGCCGCTATGGGGTGTGACCGTTACGGGATTGCTCCAGGTGAGGCCACCGTCGGTCGAGCGGTTGACTAAGACAGCAGTGGTGCTACCGCTACCGATCGCGAGGGAAGAAATGAGCCAGACATTGTCTTTGGGATCATAGGCGACCGAGGGGTCACTGACGCGCTGATAGGTACCGCCACCTTGGTAGATGGTGACACCGGGCAGAAAACCGTGCGTCCAGGAGAGACCGCCGTTGGTTGAGGTAGCCCAGCCAATGTCGGACGAGCCGCCGTCGGTAAAACGACCCGTCTGGGTGGCGGCGACGATGGTGGAGCCAAAGGCAAAGGAGTCGGGCTCAACTTCGGTACGGTGCTGGCTGGATGTATTGGTAAACGGATCCGTGCTGAGCGTGTTCAACGCCACGTTGGCAAAGGCCACCATGGTCGATGATAGGGCGAGGACCAAGGCCAGCGTAAGCGCCGGCAAACGACGACTGTGAAGATGAGCGAAACCCATGAGTTAGTGCTCCTGGTTGTTGGCGGCCCATTCCGTGTGGAAGGTGCCTGGCTTGTCGACACGTTGGTAGGTATGGGCTCCGAAATAATCACGCTGGGCCTGAATCAAGTTCGCCGGCAATCGAGCACTACGGTAGGCATCGTAGTAGGCCAGCGCCGAACTCATCGCCGGGGTGGGGATGGCGAGCTCGGTTGCGGTCTGAAGGGCCGAGCGCCATTGGGCATCCCGCTCCGCGATAGCCGTCGCGAAGGTGTGGTCAAGCAGTAAATTGGGTAGATCTGCCTGGCGACGGAAGGCGGCAGTGACATCGTCGAGAAAACGGGCGCGGATAATACAGCCGGCACGCCACAAGGAGGCCACGATCCCGAGATCAAGATCGTACTGGTACTCGTTGGATGCACCGCGCAATAGTGCCATGCCCTGCGCATAGGCACAGATCTTCGAGGCATACAAGGCGGCTCGTACCGCTGCGACAAGGGCTTGTTGATCGCCCTTAAAGTGGCGCTCCGGTTGCGTCAGACTCTTGGCAGCAGCCACCCGCTCCTCTTTAAGAGCCGAGATCATACGCGCCTCAACGGCGGCGTTGATCGTGGGGATGGGGATGCCCAGGTCGAAGCTATTTTGCGAGGTCCATTTGCCCGTGCCTTTTTGCTGAGCCGTATCCAGAATCATATCTACCAGCGGCCGCCCCGTTTCAGTATCGGCAGTGGTAAAGATATGCGCCGTGATCTCGATCAAAAAGGACTGAAGCTCGCCCTGGTTCCACTCGTTAAAGACTTCGGCCAGCGCTTGGGCGTCCAGACCGGCACCATGTGCAAGCAGATCATATGCTTCAGCAATCAGCTGCATGTCGCCATACTCGATGCCGTTATGGACCATTTTGACATAATGACCAGCGCCACGTGGTCCCAGGTAGGCCACACACGGTGTGCCATCAGGTGCATGGGCCGCAATCGCCGTTAGGATTGGTTCCATCGGTGTGTACGCTTCGCGCGGACCGCCGGGCATAATACTGGGGCCATGCAACGCGCCTTCTTCGCCGCCGGACACGCCAACGCCCATGAAGTTAAATCCGGTGTCTGCTAATGCGGTGGTACGCCGCTCCGTATCGCGGAAAAGCGAGTTGCCGCCATCGATGATAATGTCGCCTGGATCAAGCAGTGGCTGCAGTTGCGCGATGGTGGCATCCACCGCATCACCGGCTTGAACCATTAGCAGGATCCGGCGGGGTGATTTAAGTGCGCCAACGAACTCTTTAAGGTCGGTGGTTGGCGTTATCCCAGGATCGGGATGGGCTGCCACAAAATCCGTGGTTTTGGACGTGGTGCGATTATAGACCGCGACATGAAAGCCGCGGCTGGCAATGTTGCGCGCCAAATTTTGGCCCATCACTGCTAGTCCGATCAACCCAACATCATTCTGTTCCATAGCTACCTCAAGTTATGCGGGGACGTGTGCTAGGAGTGTAGCGTACCGGTGCAAATGGAGCGGAACCGGCGTATCACCTAATTATCAGTTAGAGGCGTTCAACGACGCCCTTCTTTTGGTGTGAAAGTTGCTCAGGGTGTCTTTTGCCTGAGTACCCCGCCACGCTCCATGGTGGTGTAGTGACGTAAGCGTAACGAAAGGAGCAACATACTCTACCAGGAGAACATTGGACGGAGGATGATTTCAAATCGTAAGCTAAGGATCACATTATGGATGGGCATAACGCTACAAACGGGCATCAGGAAGATGGGCACGTTAGCATAAACGAGCAAAGTAAAGACCAGCAACTAGATGCTGCACGTGTCGAACCAGGTGAGCATCTAACGACGAATCATGGTACTCGCATCAGCGATAATCAGAATTCGCTGCGGGCAGGTGCGCGCGGGCCAACCTTGCTGGAAGACTTCGTGTTTCGGGAAAAGATTACCCACTTTGATCACGAGCGCATTCCAGAGCGCGTCGTCCACGCGCGTGGCTCGGGCGCACATGGCTTTTTCCAGGTCTATGAATCGATGGCACCGTATACCAAGGCAGCCTTTTTGCAAGATCCGGCGGTCAAAACGCCGGTGTTTGTGCGCTTCTCGACCGTCGCCGGCTTCCGTGGCTCGGCCGATACAGCACGCGACGTGCGAGGCTGGGCGACACGCTTCTATACGGCAGACGGTAACTTTGACCTCGTCGGCAACAACATTCCGGTCTTTTTCATTCAGGATGCGATCAAATTTCCCGATCTGATCCATGCCGTCAAGCCGGAACCGCATAACGAAATCCCCCAGGCCTCTTCGGCGCACGATACCTTCTACGACTTCATCTCGCTGGTGCCAGAGTCGATGCATATGATGATGTGGGTTATGTCGGACCGCGCGATCCCGCGCAGCCTGCGGATGATGGAAGGCTTCGGCATTCATACCTTCCGCTTCGTCAACGATCAGGGTAAATCGACCTTCGTTAAGTTCCACTGGAAGCCCTTGCTTGGCGTGCATGGACTGGCCTGGGACGAGGCTCAGAAGATCGCTGGCAAGGATCCTGATTTCCATCGCCGCGATCTGTGGGAAGCGATCGAAAACGGTGACTACCCCGAGTACGAATTTGGGGTGCAACTGCTGGCAGAGGAGGATGAGTTCAAGTTTGATTTCGATATCCTGGATGCAACGAAAATCTGGCCAGAAGACCTGGTACCGGCCCAGCGCATCGGTAAGCTGACGTTGAATCGTAATCCAGACAACTTCTTTGCAGAAACGGAGCAGGTGGCATTTCATCCGGGCCATGTCGTTCCTGGGATTGACTTTAGTAATGATCCGCTGCTGCAGGGCCGCTTATTCTCGTACATTGATACGCAGATTACGCGCATTGGGCAAAACTTCGCCGAATTGCCGATCAACAAGCCGGTGGCGCCGGTGCATAACAACCAGCGTGATGGCAAGATGCGGTACGAGATCAACAAGGGCCGGGTGGCCTACGAGCCAAACTCACTGGGCGGTGGCTGTCCCATGCAATCGCCGGAGAATTTGCGGGGCTATGTCAGCTATCCAGCACAGGTCGAAGGACCGAAAGTGCGTGTGCGTAGCGAGACCTTTGGTGATCATTTCAGTCAGGCAACCTTGTTCTGGAACAGCATGTCGACGGTGGAACAGGAGCATATCGCTGAAGCGCTCCAGTTCGAGTTGGGCAAGGTTCAAGTCATAGCGATTCGCGAGCGCATGATTGCTTTGCTCGCCAGGATCAATCGCGACCTAGCGGTGCAAGTGGCGTATGGCATCGGTGTCGCAGCTACCTTCGATAGCCCTCCGCCCACCGATCCGAGCAATATCCGCAAAGCGCCGGGTCTCAGCATGCTGGATACCGTCAAGGATACGATTAAGACGCGCCGTATTGCGATCCTCGCCATGGACGGCGTTGATTTGGCCGAGTTGACGGAGATTCAAGCAGCCCTCAAAGCTGCGGGAGCACGTTCACAAATCGTGTCGAAGTTCCTGAGCCCGATTAAGAGCAGCGACGGTAAGGATATCGTCCCTGACGCAACGTTTATTACCAGTGGCGGCTCGATCATGTACGATGCGGTGATTGTGCCGGGCGGTGCGGAAAATGCGGATGCGCTGAAGCGGCAAGGTGATGCAGTTCATTTTCTCAACGAAGCCTATAAGCATGGCAAAGCCATCGGTGCGACCGGGGCCGGTGCTAACCTGTTGGCGGCGACGCAGATCCCGACACCAGCGGCTGAAGCGAGTCTCCAAGCAACGGCGGCTCATACGCCCGAGCCATCGGCTGCTGATGTCCAGGCGGTGATCAAGCAGTTCATTGCGGCGGTAGCCCAGCATCGCGACTGGAATCGTCTTAAAGAGCTGATTCCGGCCTAGCTTAAAGCCAGCTCTCCCAGTGATGGCGACACAGGTAGCATTAAACCTGTGTCGCCATTTCAATGGATGGACCATGAATCGCACCGACCGGCTCCTGGCAATCGTGCTCGAATTACAGGCCAAGCGGCGGCAGCGCGCCGAAGACCTCGCCGCCACCTTCGAGATCAGTAAGCGGACCGTTTATCGTGATATTCAGGCCCTGTGTGAGGCTGGAGTACCGGTGGTGGCTGCGCCCGGCCAGGGCTACTCGCTGGTTGAAGGCTACTTTTTACCACCGTTACGCTTCACGAGCGATGAGGCGATGATGCTGCTGTTGGGCAGTGACGTTATGGCCCAAAACTTTGACGCTGCCTACCGCCTGGCGGCCCAGTCGGCTGAACGTAAGATTCGAGCCGTCGTGCCGGAGCGACTGCGTGAGCAGGTCGATGCACTGCGCGAGCAGATCCGCTTTATCATCCCCCCTACCGCGCTGCAAACTGCGACGGTCGCAGTGCTGGCCGACTTGCGGCGGGCCATCAACGAGCGGCGCACGGTGCGCTTCCGCTACACAGCACGCTTTGGTGCGGACGATACGACGGGTCCTCCTATTCGTGAGGCCGACCCATATGCTCTGGTCCAGGTGAGTGGGGTCTGGCATTTGGTGGCGTACTGTCACCTGCGACAAGACAGGCGCAATTTTCGCTTAGAGCGCATGCAGCAGCTCACGCTCCTCACCCGTACCTTCGAGCCACCGGAGCAGCTTGAGCTCGAGCAAAGCAGTATTGACCCGGCACGTAGCGTCGTGGTGCGCGTACTTTTCTCGCCGGCTGTGGCGCGCTGGGTCCGGGAGGCACGTTCCTTTTTTGTGGTTGGTGAAGAAGAGCGGACCGATGGTTTACTCCTGACCTTGCACGTTCGTCAGGAGCGCGAGGTCCTGCAATGGGTGCTCGGTTGGGGTGCCTCGGCGCAGGTCTTAGAGCCAGCGACCCTGCGTCAGATGGTGGTGGATGAGGTGAAGCGTTTGCAGCAGCTCTACGTCGATCCCGAGCGCCACACCGGCTTGGCCATGTAGATGTCAGGCCTGCCGATGCCGTTGGCGTCGGGCAGCACGCCCACAATCACGTACCCTAGCTTTTGATAGAATTCGTAGGGGTGGCGTGCGAGGTTCCGGATGCCGGCAATATGCGCACCGACGTTGGAGTACAGATCAACACCGCTTAGGGTGGTTTGATCGGCATCGTCGTCTGTGCCAAGCCACACCGTCAGGCCATGGCGCTCACGGACGCGCTCCTCCAAATCGCCCACTAACGCTCGACCGATACCCTGCTCGCGCCGATCTTGCCGTACGACGAGCGGATGCAGTTCCCAAACATGGCCATCGTATTGCCGAATGCCGCCGATCCAACCGACAACTGCTTGTTGCCCATCCATGGCTACCCGGCTTACACGATCTGGCGCGAGGGACGCATTGACCTCGTCCCCCGCCGCACCCATGTCTGGCCAGGCTTGGGGGAAAATGTCGACCAACAACTGTGCTACTTGTTCCCGTGCGGCAAGGTCTTCAGGCCGCAGGTCGATGATGTGCATTGCCACCCTCTGTATCTACGTTCATGGGTAGGTCAAGACAAACCCTCAGTCCGCCTCCATCCACATGTTCAGCCCAGACACTACCACCGTGTGCCTCCACAATTTGGCGCACGATATATAAGCCCAGCCCCGTCCCTCTGACACCCTGCCTCGTCGCGTCAGGGGCGCGATACTGGCGCTCAAAGAGGCGACCCAGCGCATCGTCCCCTACGCCGCGACCATGATCACGCACACACAGGCGTGTGCGCTGCGGCCGCTCCGGCGTATCAAGCACGGCGATTGATAACACGACAGGACCCGAGTCGGGGGCTGTGTATTTCGCGGCGTTATCGAGCAGATTATGCACGACCTCACCAAGCCGCCGCTCGTCGCCCCAGATGAGCAGGGTTGCCGGAGTATCCAATAAAAATGTATGGGCCGGCGCTGAGGTTTGAGCATCCTCAACTGCCTGCCGTACCATCTCAATGAGATCGAAGTGCGCCGCCGACACGGTAAAACCGCCCATCTCGATCTGGGCGACATCAAGGAGTGCTTCGCTGAGGCGTGTTGCACGCCGCACCTGTGCCACGATGCCGTTGAGACCGTCGAGCAGTTGCTCGGTCGTGGCCCCCCGCCGGACTTGGCGCGTCAGTAGCTCTGCTCGCCCCGAAAGGACGGCAAGTGGTTGCCGCAAATCGTGAGCTGCGATGGCAATGATGTCTTCCAAGGCACGCTTTTCAGCCTCCCGCTTGCGCCGCTGCTCGTCTGCTTCCAACTCGAACGAAATGAGCTGTGATAAAAGCTGAAAGACCTCGAAATCTGCATCAGACAGGTTCATCGCCTGAGGATCAAGGGCGCATAGGGTGCCGAAGTAGCTGCCGTCCCGACGATTCAAGGGTACGCCAATATAGCTTTCGATGCCGTGCAGTAGCAAGCCAGGATGCTCGCGAAAACGCGGATCCTGGCTCGCTTGATTAACACGAAGGGGTGCGACCGCACCCTGAACTTCACTTCAATAGGTGGTTTGCAGCTCTAACTGGTCGCCGGGCTTTAGCCCAAAATTGGCTTCGTCTAGGACGGCATAGGCGGTCCATGCGTCCTCTGTGACCCGTGCCACCAGCGCGATGCGCATGCCTGTAATCCGCTGGAGCACCCGGAGAATCGTTTGTACCGCTGCCATTCCATCAATGGTTGCTAGATCGTTATCAGTGGTGGTATTCGACATAATCCTCAGTCGCCATCTCCAGCGTCGGGTGCCGGCGCTGGACCGGGGGTTCGAGGGCAGACGCGCTTGTTGAGTGGTAGGGGTGGCAACGGTGTTTGACGGAAGTCCTGTGTGAGCATCAAGCTGTTGGCGGTTCCGTCCATGTCGGTCAAGGGCGGCAGCGTCCAGTTGTCTTCCACCATCTTCAACATTGATGAGAAACTATACATGACATGGTTGACCCCATGGACCAATGTAGATTTCGAGTAGGGCGAAATCACAATCCCGGGCACGCGTAGTCCATACATGATCTGACCATTCGGACCGGGCGGTGGGAGGACGTGATCATAGAAACCGCCGAAATCATCCCAGGTCAGGATAATCGCCGTGTTAGGCCACAAGGTGGGGTTGTTCATGATGGCGTTGATCTGCTGCACCGTCCAGTTCTCACCGGCACAGACACTTTGGGGTGCATGATCGCTCACGCTGGTGGGCTGAACCAACCAACTGACGGCTGGTAGCGTCCCGTTTTGGGCATCCTGAAGGAAGTTTGCGTAGTTGACGATGTTGGTTTGCCAGTCGGGACCATTACGAATATGGTCGATGGCATCATACGAGGACCAGATATAGCCGGGCTTGTTGTAGTCGGGCGTGTAATACTTCCACGAGAGACCAGCAGCGTCCAGCGAATCACCAAGCGTGGGGAAGTTGAAACATGGAAACACCTTGTCGATCGTACCGTCCGCGTGACGCTCTTCTACCAGCGTGCTCGCTACCGAGTCACAGCCCCAGCGCTGCGCAAGCCTGCACGGTAAGGTACATTTTGGAACACCGTCGACATCGTCAGCTTCTGCCGCGATCGACCAGAGATGGTTGGCGAAGCTCGCACCCTGAACACTCGAATAGAAATTATCGGTTAAGGTGAAGTTCTGGGCATACTTCCAGTATTTGGGGAGGTCCTCCTGATACAGCTGGGAGTCAGCCTCATCGACGCCATTCTGAATGGCTCCCAGTATTTGCGAGAACTTATCCATTTTGCCATTATCGATTGCGTTAATGAAGTCAGGATGAGAATGCGAAATGTCGCCAGACAAGTGGTCCGGCTGGTGGTTGAGGGTATGGCGGAGGCCATCGGTGCCGGTATAGGTGGTGGTCCCATTAGCCCCTGGGAAGGTGCCGAAGTAGTTATCAAAGGTGCGATTTTCCTTATCCATAATCACGATATGCTGGATTGGTGTGGTGCTGGCAGGCGGCTGCACCGCTCCAGTGGTCAGCATTGGTGTAGTAGGTAGGGCAGGCCGTGCAGCGGTGGGCGACCACCCTAGCAGACTCACAACGACGACCAGGAGCAGGACGAGCACGACCATGAGACGAGATACCGGACGGACGTGGATGGGGGAATGCTCCATAACTTTCGCTCCCAGTTTCATAGGATAATGTCCTATAGTGGTAGTTAAGCCGTGAACGCTCGGTTCGAATGCGGGTTGGTCGGGTACTCTGCCATTAGTCGCCAGCTCCGGCATCGGGTGCGGGCGCTGGCCCAGGGGTTCGAGGGCAGACGCGCCTGTCCAGCGGCAGGGGTGGCAACGGCGTTTGATTGAAGTCCTGTGTGAGCATCAAGCTGTTGGCGGTTCCGTCCATGTCGGTCAAGGGCGGCAGCGTCCAGTTGTCTTCCACCATCTTCAACATTGATGAGAAACTATACATGACGTGGTTGACCCCATGGACCAATGTAGATTTCGAGTAGGGCGAAATCACAATCCCGGGCACGCGTAGTCCATACATGATCTGACCATTCGGACCTTTGGGCGGGACGACATGGTCATAAAAGCCGCCGAAATCATCCCAGACCAGAATAATGGCGGTGTTGGCCCATAAGGTAGGATTGTTCATGATGGCATCGATCTGCTGTACCGTCCAATTCTCACCGGCACAGACACTTTGGGGTGCATGATCGCTCACACTGGTCGGCTGAACCAACCAACTGACTGCCGGCAACGTGCCAGCTTGGGCATCCTGAAGGAAGTTTGAGTAATTGACGACATTCTTTTGCCAGTCGGGACCATTACGAATATGGTCGATGGCATCATACGAGG
>JACDGP010000108.1 GCA_013821605.1 Herpetosiphonaceae bacterium | reverse complement strand
ATTCAAGGACGTCTGCTGCAGGCACCCGTGAGCGTGACCGTGCCAGGTACAGCCCAAAACTCGGCATCAACCCCCTTAGGTTTAGCGACCGGCACGATTACCTTGCGCAACACCACATCACAACCAATCGCCATCCCGGCCGGGAAGCAGATTCAGGTGAACGGGACGCTATTTACTTTTAATGAAAACGTCAACGTGCCGCCAGCCACCAGCAATGCCGACGGTGTCGCATTCGGTAAGGCTGATGCCAGCCTTACATCCACTGTAGCGGGGGAACAGGGCAATCTCAAAGCAGGTACGCTTAGTACCGCTCCGCAAGGCACCTTTCCTGGCATTCCCGGTCTTGAAGGTGCAGTGCGTATCGAACAAGCCAACAAATTCGCCGGCGGCACAAACGAGCAAGTGAAGATTGTGCGGGTCGAGGATGTCAATCAGGTGTTACCGCAAGCCATGTCCCAGCTGTTTGCCACAGGTGTTCAGGCCCTTAATCTCAAGGTAGCAGAGCAACCCGGTTGGGAACTTCCTGCTGCGACGATTACCCCAACCATTGATGTACTGAAACGACTCGAAGGCATCCAATACACGGTGTTACCGCCGATCGGCAGTGTTGCTTCTGATGGCAACTTTAGCGTGGAAGTCCGCTCGGAGTTTCGGGCGATCGCCTCGAATAAGGCCAACGGTCGTTTGGATGACCAGATCCTTAAGGCGGTGCAGACCCAACTCAGCAGTACTCGCAATGTCGATCCCAAAAGCACGTTTGGCATCAAGAGTTGGACGTTCCGTGGTCAAAATCTGGTGGTCGATGCCACTGTACAACCACCAAACCAGACTGCTACGTTTCCTGCCGGCTTCCTCGCTGCCCTTCAAAACCAAATCGCCAACAAGCCTCGAGACGAGGCAGAACAGACCCTGCAACAGATGGTCAATGACCACAAGCTCGCCCGCATGCCCAATTTGCCCACAGAGTGGCAAACCATCCCGGCCAATGTCAAGCTCGTCCAAGCGACGCAATGAACTATCCCGGGCGGATTGTGGCGCTTGATGTGGGGACAAAACGCATTGGTGTGGCGGCCTGTGATCCCACTCGTACGCTCGTGCGCGTGGTGGGCATGGTGCCGGCCCGGCCAATCGAACGCGCGATTACGTCGATCAACCGTATCTTACAAGACGAAGAAGCCGTCGAACTCGTGATCGGCTTGCCCTGGACGCTCGAAGGCGAGATCGGACCACAGGCGCAACGTGTCATCGACTTCGTTGACCAGCTGCGACCCAGCATCTACGTCCCGATTACCTTTTATGATGAACGCCTGACCTCAGCCGAAGCAGAACGTTTGCTCAACGAGCGGGGCGGCTTTAGCCGCGAGGACCGGCGCAACGGCCGGGTCGACGAGATTGCTGCGGGCCTGATTTTGGAAGACTACCTCCAGGAGGCACGCTTCCGCACGCGACGCCTACCAGTTGAGGACGAGAACTTAGACGGGGAATGAGCATTTCACATAGCTAGTGCTCAGAGGAGGCCCGGAGCACCTCGAACACAATCTCGTCCGGCACATCGCGCCGCACCGTCATAGCACCAATGGCGGTCGGTAAGATCCACTGCACGCGGCGCTGCCGCACCTTCTTGTCACTCGCGGTGCGCGCCATGAGATCCTCGGCATCTACGTCGTGCGGGACGGAGGTGGGCAGACCAAAGCTTGTCAGAACGGCGCGCTGCATTTCGATGACCTCGGGCGCTAACAGCCCCAGCCGCTGAGCAATGCCAGCAGCAATACACATGCCAATCGCAACGGCCTCCCCGTGACGGATGCGATACTCGCTCCACGCTTCAAGCGCGTGACCAATGGTATGGCCATAATTCAGCAGGATACGGTCGCCTGCTTCGCGCTCGTCGCCACTCACAATCCGCGCCTTGAAGCCCGCAGCACGGCGCAACAAATCTGTGAGTTGGGGTTCCTGAAGAGCATTGAGTTGGCGTACATTAGCAGCAAGATCGTGGAACAGGGCCGCATCGCCGATCATGCCATGCTTGATCGCTTCGGTCCAGCCCGCCGCGCGTTCCGCTGCCGGCAGCGTCGTGAGCAGCGCCGTATCAGACAGAACCAACTGCGGCTGGTGGAAGGCACCGATCAAGTTCTTGCCCGCCGGATGATCAACGCCGGTCTTGCCCCCAATGGCACTATCAACCATCGCAAGCACCGTAGTCGGCACTTGAAGCACGGCAATCCCGCGTAACACCGTCGCCGCCACAAAGCCCGCCACATCCCCCACCACACCGCCACCGAGGGCCAGCACCACGTCTCCGCGCTCAACGCCCTGACCAAGCAGCCAGTCATGGATCATAGCGACCGTCTGCATGGTTTTATATGCTTCGCCAGCGGGAATAGCAAACGAGGCCACGGGAATGTGCGCTGCCCGCAGCACCTCCTCGACCTGGCGACCGTAAAGTGGCAAGACATGGCTATCGCTCACAACCCAGACGCGGCCTTGGAGCCTCAACCCTCCCAATCGCGCCGGCAACTGCTCGATGATACCCGGCCCGACCACAATAGCATAGCTGCTACCTGGCGTTCGCACCATCAAATCCTGCATGATGTGTCCTTGCCTAACCCAGCACTCTATATCCGCCAATGCTTCCAGAGTAGTCAATTGATCGACAGCCAAGACCAGATCTGCTAGAGCGGCATAGTGCGCGTTGCGACGTTGCGCCAGCCGGTCAAGTATAGCAAGCCGGTCGCCGTTGAGCAGTGGACGGTTGCCCGTCCCGGCCAGCCGGTCAACCAGTGTTTCCGGTTGAGCCTGTAACCAGATGGTGGCGGCATGTTCACGTAGCAGCGCGCGATTAGCAGGCCGCTCGACACAACCGCCACCGGTTGCGACAACCGTCGCGGGTTGGCAGGCGGCCAGCAACGCCTCCTGCTCCAACTCACGAAAGGCTTCTTCACCCCGCTCGGCAAAGAGGGTGGCAATCGGCACCCCAGCGCACGCCTCGATCAACTGATCGGTATCAACGAAACGCCAACCCAGACGCAGCGCCAACTGGGCACCAAGCGTCGATTTGCCACTGCCACTCAAGCCGATCAGGGCAACACAGCTCTTCATAGGACGCATGGTAGCGGTGACAGCGGCGAGCGTCAAGCCATTGCCGCCCCACCAGCTTTATGGTATGATCGCGCCGGTAGGGAGGGGCCATTAGCTCAAGGGTTAGAGCATCCGGCTCATAACCGGCTGGTTCTAGGTTCAAATCCTAGATGGCCCACCACTCTCTGACCCACCTGTTGACGAGCCGATTTCGATTGGTACCGCATCGTGCTACTGAGGGGTATATGCTCCGCATCGTGCTCGATCCCGTTCATCGCCGTAAACTGCTCACCGGCGCAATCATTGTGCTCGTCTTGCTCGCCGGTTGGTGGTGGCACGGCCACCCGACGGCTCCCAATACGCCGACACCATCTGACCCAAGCCAGGCACAGGGCTCTGGCGAGCCAGCAGATCCGACCGAAGGGACGCAGGCGACGCCCGCACCGCTGGGCGTAGATGTGATCGGTGCCGTGCAACAGCCGGGCATGTATTTTTTGCCAGCCGGCGCACGCGTCGAGGATGCTGTGCAGGTAGCCGGCGGTCTGGCGCCTAACGCGAACCGTGAAGCGATCAATATGTCGGCGCATCTCACAGATGGACAGCAACTACGCGTGCCGCACGTGGGCGAGGCAGCCGCTGCTGCGGTTGTTAACACCAGCATTGCTGGCACGAACTCACCGGCACATATCAACATTAACACGGCTAATGCGGCAACGCTTGCCACGTTGCCCGGGATTGGTCAGGTACTTGCGCAGCGCATCATTGACTATCGCACAACCCATGGGCCGTTTGGTGCCATTGGTGACCTACGCAACGTCACCGGGATCCATGCCACACTATTCGACAAGATCAAAGATAGCATCCAGGTGGGGAATGCACCATGACGAACGCAAACCTCCGGCGCACCAAAATTGTTGCAACATTAGGCCCGGCCAGTGATAGTCCAGAGCGTGTCGCCCAGTTGATCGTCGCAGGTGTTGATGTTTTCCGCTTAAACTTTTCGCATGGCAGCTATGACGATCACGGCGAACGCATCAGACGCATCCGTGAGGCTGCACAAGCTGCGGATCGCAATGTTGCAATCCTGCAAGACTTGCAAGGACCCAAGATCCGCACCGGGACGCTGAAAGGTGGCATGCCGGTCCTGTTGACCGAGGGCGCAGCATTTAGCATTGTGACGACACCGCTTGAAGGTGATGAGCGGCAGGTGTCGACGACCTACACGGCCTTGCCTGATGATGTGCGACCGGGTGAAAGCATTCTACTTTCGGACGGATTGATCGAGTTGCGAGTTACCGGAGTACGACCGGGCGAGGTGCAAACCCGAGTCGTCTACGGGGGTTCATTGCGCGAGAAACAAGGCATTAACCTGCCGGGTACAGCAGTGAGCGCGCCCGCCATTACCGCCAAAGATCAGGCTGATCTGCAATGGGGCTTAGCCCACGACGTCGATTATGTAGCAATGTCGTTCGTACGCCGTGCCAGTGACGTGCAGGATCTCAAACAGTTGATCGCAACTGCCGGCAAACGTACGCCGGTCGTCGCCAAGATCGAAAAGCCACAAGCTCTGCAAGAGATCGACGCAATCATGGAAGCCACCGACGTCATCATGATAGCTCGCGGCGATCTCGGGGTCGAGATGGCGCCCGAGCAGGTGCCGCTTGTCCAAAAGGACTTGATCGCAGCTGCGGCCCGCCATAATGTGACAGTGATTACGGCGACGCAAATGCTGGAGTCGATGATCCAGCATGCGCGTCCTACTCGCGCCGAAGCCAGTGATGTCGCGAATGCGATCTTCGATGGCACCGATGCAGTTATGTTGAGTGGCGAAACGGCGAACGGCCAGTTCCCGGTCGAAGCCGTCGAAATGATGGCTCGGATTGCCTGCACAACCGAACAATGCGGGCGCTACGAGCAACAACTCGTGGCTTGGTGGAGTCAGCATCGCGTACATGAACACCCAGATTCATTGCTGGCGATCTCGCAAGCCGCGCGAGCGATTGCGGACACCTTGCCGCTTGCTGCGGTCGTCGCCTTTACCCAGTCCGGCCGTAGTGCACGTCTGGTAAGCGCGAACCGACCGCATGTTCCAATTATTGCCATTACGCCATCCGCCGATATAGCGCGGCGCGTAGCCCTCTACTGGGGCGTGCAGGCCTGTGTGTCACCAGAGTTCGAGCACTTGAATGAGGTTGATAGCTTTATTCGTCGTGAGCTACCGGCGCTTGGCTATGCACAGTCGGGCGACTATGTCGTGCTCACAGGTGGTCACCCGGTGGCTGAACATGGCCCTACGAACTTCATTAAAGTATTACAGATTTGAGCGCTGTTAACGGCCACCGATCTGCACAGCAGGATGCGCGTCGAGATACAGGAAGTAGTGCGAGCCACCCGACGAAGGCACCGACTGCCCGGCCTTGCCACAAAAGCCGATCGCATCCAGCTGCAAAGGACCAAAGCCGGCGCGGATTGCTTCCAGCGCCGCCAATGCCTGCCCGCTGAAGATACTGGGCTGGAAGAGGCGGATACCTTCCACCCGCAATTCATACAACGCGGTACAGTTGAAAACAAAATCACCGGTCGCAGGATTGACTTGCCCGCCCTTGTAGCCGGTCAGGTAGATCACCGGCTGGCCGGCCCGCAGCAAGCCAGCATTGATTAATGCCTGACGCACCAGTTCCGGCGTTTGTTCTTCAAAATGCCCGGTGAGCGGGTAAGCGTCAGGGAGCTCGATGCGGATATTGGTCATGCGCGGGACAGGCACCGAGCCATAACTCTGGGCGCGTGCGGCATCAATGATCGGCACGCATGCCATTGCCGCCGAAAAAACATCGGCCAGACCTTCGTGTAGCACCCCGTGATCGAGGATGGTCGCCCGACCGCGCATCACACCATTGGGTGAATACGGCTGGTAGGCATGGTCACCGAGTTGCGGCTCGTCAATGATCGAGACGATGGGGGCAGCAAACTGTTCACCCCGGCGTAGCCTACCGGCCCGGCCAAGAATCGAAGTCCGTAAGCCATCGGTTTCGGCAGCATGACCAAACGCTTCGTGCGCCAGTCCTTTGGCCATCGCATAATCCATAATGATCGGATACGAGCCGGCCTGGTAGCGCGGAGCTGACGCCAGCCCTTGTGCCAACTCCGCCGCCTTGTGCGCTCGCTGGAGGCAGAGTGTTCGCTCCTCGCGTAATACTTCATACCCTGTACGCCCTAATGAGCTGCTAACTGTATGCGCGTCACCCGCGTGCATCGTAATCGTATTATGGACATAGCCATGCGGCAGCACATATTGCACATCCGTGCCATCCGAACGCACAATGCGCCACGTCTCGCGGTCAGTCTGAAACGAGGTGCTCACTTTCAAGTCAGTTCCATAGCTCCTCACCTCGGCATTTATCGCTTGGCAATCGGCTTCCACCGTCGTGAGTGCGAGGTCGTCCAGGGCATACGGCGTCGGAGGCACAACAGTGGCCTGGGCCGGATCAACCTCGAAGATAGCAGGATTTGCTACGAGAGCGGCAGCTGCGGAGGCGCGGAGACCGGCTAGGGCCGACTGGAGCGCGCGTTGTGCTGCTTCGGGCTGCAAGCGGTCGGTTAATGCGAAAGCGGTGTGACCGGCCCGATCAAAGAGATGTAGCCCGAGACCTTGCGTTAGCGTCGAAATCATGCCCTCTGTCTTGCCATTCGTTACATTCAAGCTGCGGCTCTCGACGTGCTGAATGCGAGCGATCAAATAAGCACCGTGTCCCTGCGCGGTATCAAGGAGTCCCTGCAGCAATTCCGTATGTTCGGCTAACAACATATCAGTCATAGTGCCTCACGAGCGTGTGTTTTAAGGACCCAACGCAGAGCCGATGGCCCCTACGGCACGAGCGGTAATAACTGCGTATAGCAGCCACCCTGCGATGCAAGTTGCAGTGCACGCACGGCATTTAAGCGCCCCCACCCCGTGGCAGGATCGAATCCAGGCACCGCAATGTCGTCGGCGCTTTTTTCGAGGACAATACGAATACAGGCCGGCGTGTAAGCGGGGTGAACGGACTTGAGCAGGGCAGCGGCACCACTCACAAGTGGCGTGGACATCGAGGTACCACTACACAAGCCATAATAGCCGGTGGAAGGCGGCATGAGGCTGCCCGGGCAGTCATCCGCCGGATAGTTCGGCGGCGGTGGATTCTTTGCGGTACTGAGGATATTGACACCAGGTGCACTTAAGGCCAACTGCGGGCCGCTGGTCGAGAAAAACGCGGGTTGATCGCTGCGGTCGGTTGCGCCGACTGCGATCACTTCGGGGTAGCGCGCCGGATACACGACCGCAGGCACGTTATTGCCTGCGGCAGCTACGACCACCACGCCGTGTACCACCGCAAAGATAATCGCATCGTGTAGTGCTTGCACGTCCGTATTGCCGCCCAGACTCATATTTATCACATTGGCACCATGATCGACGGTATACAAAATTGCGCTGGCAATATCACTTTCATACCCGTTAGCATCATACGGTGCATCTGGTCGGCCAAAGACCCGCATAATCATTAACCGTGTATCCGGTGCGATACCGGCGCCACCCTCGGCATTGTTGCGCGCTGCACCCACGATCCCTGAGACATGCGTCCCATGGCCCAGACCGTCGCTGAGATCGCCATCGTTTTGTGGAACAGGGTTACCAAACGAGTCAATACCATGGTAAAAATGCCAGCCATGCACATCATCGATATACCCATCGCCATCGTCATCGATCCCGTTCCCCGGAATTTCACCAGGGTTGGCCCATAGCTGGCTGGCTAAATCTGGATGATCGAGTTGAATACCCGAATCGACCACGGCCACGACCGTCCCCACGCCTGTTGACACCGTCCAGGCAGCGGATGCCTGTACATTTGCCAAGCCGTACTGTTGCGGGAACAGCGGATCGGGACCAGATGCGACCGGGTGCATGATCGCATCTTGCTCTATCGAACGGATCTTCGGGTGCCGTATGCTGTTGGCGGAACTGCCGGGCGGCAGGTGCAGCACAGCAGCGCGAATCTGCGGCAGCCAGCCGGTGATGCGCACGCCGGGAGCCAACCCTGCTTGGAGTGCGCTACGGGTCGTACCCGGTTCCAGATGTGCAATGACAGTCGCTGCGGGGGTTTGGGCTGTAGCCGGGATAATGCACGCCACCGATAAAAAGACGCATAGCCAAAGGGAGCGTAGGGCATTCACAACATAGTGTCCATATGAGAGTGGCAGAACTATACCAGGCAGAGTTGCGCACTGCAATCAGTTATATGGAGCAATCTTGATCCGTTCAACGTTGCAGCATATGATTACATGCGTATAGCGCACCGGAGGTGCACCGATGATCGAGATAGCTCGACTGGACGACCTGGAGCCGCTCGCTCGCGCACGAGTAGACACGGTGACCTTCGATTATATCGCCGGTGGAGCCGACGACGAACGAACGATGCAGGAAAACATTGACAGTTACCGTCAACTGCATCTGGTACCACGCGTGCTGGTTGATGTCTCACAACGTGACACAGCTACGACCGTACTGGGCACGGCGATCAGCATGCCGCTGCTCATCGCGCCGATGGCCTTTCAGGGCTTGGTGCATCCCGAAGCCGAACTGGCGACCGCGCGAGCGGCTGCAGCAGCCGGCACGATCATGGTCGCCAGCACGATGTCGAACTGTAGCTTGGAAGCGATTGCCGAGGCAGCCGGGCCACGCTGGTTTCAGCTCTATGTATACCGTGATCGTGCGATCACGCGCATGCTGGTTGAACGAGCAGTGGCAGCTGGCTATAGTGCCTTGTGCGTGACGGTCGATACGCCGCTGGCCGGGCATCGCGAGCGAGATATTCGCAACCGCTTTACGCTGCCTGCACACCTTAAGCTCGCCAATTTCGCCGGCACATCACGCGCTATCATCCCGGCGGTAGCAGACGACTCCGGCATCGCTGCCTATATTGCTAAGCAATGGGACCCCAGCCTGACTTGGAAAGATATTGAATGGTTTGCCAGCTTATCCAAGCTACCCATCGTGGTAAAGGGCATTCTGAGCCCGCTCGATGCACGCTTGGCAATCCAGCATGGCGCGGCAGCCATCGTGGTTTCCAATCATGGCGGGCGGCGGCTCGATACCGTGCCCCCGGCCATCACCCAACTCCCGTCGATCATCGCAGCCGTTGGAGATCGCTGCGAAGTCTTGCTCGATGGTGGCATTCGGCGCGGTACCGATCTCCTCAAAGCATTGGCACTCGGTGCGAAGGCAGTGCTGCTCGGTCGCCCAATCCTGTGGGGGCTCGCGCTGGATGGGCAAGCCGGCGTTGAGGCAGTGCTCCAGACCATCCACACCGAGTTCGATCACGCCCTGGCGCTTGCCGGTTGCCCACGGGTCGCTGCGATCACCGGCGCGCTCGTGGAGCAGGGTTGGGCGCGGAGTTGAGGAGCCAGCAACAATGAAAGCGTGAACACCGCTTATAATAGGACAGGATTGGCCATGAGCGCTCGCTACAGAGTGGCTAGGTAACAGCGTGGTGAGGCTGATCGGCGTGTAGGGAGACAGCAGGGTAGTGCGCGTTCTTATGTTGTCATGGGAGTATCCGCCACATTTGGTAGGTGGAATGGGTAAGCATGTAGCCGAGTTGGTACCGGCGCTAGGTACTGCCGGCATCGAGGTGCATCTGGTTACCCCCGATCTACGAGGGGGTCCATCCGAGGAGCACGTTGCGCCCAATGCTACTATCTACCGTGTCCCAACTCCAGACATGACCGCCGATTATCACGGCTTCGTACCGTTCGCACAAACTAGTAACAGTAGCCTGGAGCGGAAAGCGAAAGAGCTGGACGAGCGCTTGGGCGGCTTTGACCTCGTCCATGCCCATGACTGGCTGGTAGGCTACAGTGGCGTTGCGCTCAAGTATGCCAGCCGTTTGCCACTAGTCGCCACGATCCATGCAACCGAGCGCGGTCGTGGTCAAGGTCACTTGCTTAACGAGCAGGCCCGTGCGATCAACGGGACCGAGTGGTGGCTAACCTTCGAGGCCTGGCGCGTGATCACCGTCAGTCACTTTATGGCAGCCCAGCTTAACCAATATTTCGGCCTGCCCGAGGGCAAGGTCTCGGTCATTCACAACGGTGTAAGCCTGCCGGTCACGCCGCATCTTACGATGGAGCAGCGCCAGGCCTTCCGCCAGCGTTTCGCTCCGGACGATCACCAGATCGTCTTTTATGTGGGGCGGGTGGTCTATGAAAAAGGTATTCACGTGCTGATCGAGGCGGCGACAAGAATCCAAGCAACGAATCCATGCATCCGGTTCATCGTCGCCGGAACCGGTGCCTACCTAGAGCACAGCCAACAGTACGCTCAGGATATGGGTGTAGCCGACCTGTTTACTTTCACCGGCTTCGTACCAGATGACGAGCGCGACAGTTTGTTCCAGGTTGCCGATGTAGCAGTCTTTCCCAGCTTGTACGAACCCTTCGGGATCGTAGCACTCGAAGCCATGTCCTATCACTGTCCGGTCGTCGTCGCAGCGACGGGTGGTCTTCAGGAGGTCGTACAGCTACACGAGACCGGGATGACCGCACACGTCGGTAATCCGGAGTCGCTGGCCTGGGCGATCAGCCATACGCTTACCCATCCCGATTGGGCGCGTAAGCGTGCCGAAAATGCCTTTCTTGAAGTTCAGAAGCTCTACACCTGGGACCATATCGCTGCGCAAACCATCGCCGTCTACCGTCAGGTAAAGGACGAATGGCAGGCGAGCGATTGGGGCCATCATCAATAACGGAGTTAAGCGTGAACGAAACCTTGCAACAAGCAATGAGCCTTGCTCGATCTGGTCAGATTCCCGCCGCCGCAGAATTGCTGCATGGCCTCGTCGAACGCGAGCCCGCCAACGGCGAAGCGTGGCTTTGGCTGGCCGGTCTCACCGCCGATCCCAGTGAACGCTTGAATGCGCTCAACCGTGTCTTGGCGATCAATCCCGCGGATCGGCGCGCCCAGCAAGGCATCGAAGGCTTACGCCAACAGCACCCGGAACTCTTCGCAACTCCCGCAGCAGCAAGTATTCCCCAGTTTTTCGGTACGCCCGCGCCATCCTTCACTGCCACAGCGCCGCTACAGGCAACAGCACTACCAACAACACCGTCCCCAGGTGCAGCACCGGAGACCGCCGCACCCACCGGTGACATCTATACCGGCTTTCCCCAACCGATCAGTACGAGCACGACGCCGGCAGCTGGCTACACGATGCCGCGCTCAGGTAGAGGACCGGGTGCCTCGATCTATGATGCGCCGACGCTGGCCCAACCGGTCATTCCACCCCCTCCAGTCCAGCCACCTGCCATGGAGCGTCGCCTGGTAGAAGTAGCACCCGCAGTACCTGTCACTACTCCAACCGCGCAAATGCCGGCAGTCGTCGTCACACAGCCGCGCCGTAATCCGGTCGCCCTGGTTGCACGTGTGCTGCTGGCCTTGCTCTGGCTGGTCTTGACCGCCCTGTTAGTCTTGACGGCAGCCCTAGCGCTGCGGTACGCCCAGCAGGCAGTTAACGTTAGCATCGGCCTGCCGCAAGTGCTCAGAAATATCACCGGCACCGGCACCTTTTCTAGCTCGGGTGGCTCCTTGCAAACGATTGGCATCATCAGCGGCATCTTAGGGGTGCTGGGGGCCATCATCACCTTGGGTATGGTTCTGCGCTGGCGCATTGCCCTGGTCCTTAGTTTGCTGGTCGGCTTTCTCGTGGCGGTGGCGGGCGTGATTATCGGCGTGATCGCCTATGCCGGTGGCGAAGATATCACCGGTGTGGGCATTCTGCTCCAGGTCGGAGACAA
This sequence comes from Herpetosiphonaceae bacterium, assembly GCA_013821605.1. Classification (GTDB taxonomy): domain Bacteria; phylum Chloroflexota; class Chloroflexia; order Chloroflexales; family Kallotenuaceae; genus JACDGP01. The sequence goes on along the minus strand of JACDGP010000108.1, from coordinate 8,091 downwards.
AGCCGGTGGCATTATTATCGGTGTCTTGTTGTTATGGCCGCTGCTGCTGGCCTTCGTGGCTTGGTCCGAGTTTTCCCGTCGCCGGCAAACAGTCTGATGAGCGGGTCGACCTTCGGCACGCTCTTTCGTCTGACGACCTTCGGCGAGTCGCACGGCGTGGGCGTGGGCGTGGTGATCGATGGCTGCCCGGCCGGGCTACCGCTCGCTCCCGAAGAGCTTCAGCACGACCTTGACCGGCGGCGCGTGGGACAGAGCCATATGACCTCGGCCCGCCAGGAGGGCGACCGCGTCCAGATTCTATCAGGTATTTTTGAAGGGTACACGACCGGTACACCGATCATGCTCCAGGTGCTCAACGAGAATGCCCGCCCGCAGGATTACGACGCGATCAAAGAACTCTACCGTCCCGGCCATGCTGACCACACCTGGGAAGCGAAATTTGGCCGGCGCGACTATCGTGGTGGGGGGCGGGCGTCGGCGCGCGAAACCATCGGTCGCGTCGCGGCCGGTGCAGTCGCACGCAAACTGTTGCGTACCGTTGGGGTTGAGGTAATTGGTTATACCTTACAGCTGATGCACCTGCGGGCGCAGGTCATCGATGAAGCCGAGATCGAACGCAATCCGATGCGTTGCCCCGATCCCAATATCGCCCCGGCGATGGTCGCGCTGGTTGAGCAGGCGCGCCGTGAGCTCGATTCGCTCGGCGGGATCGTAGAGCTGCGGGCGCGCGGTGTGCCCCCAGGTTGGGGCGAGCCGGTCTTCGACAAACTCGATGCCGATCTTGCCAAGGCCATGTTAAGTATTCCAGCGGTCAAAGGTTTCGAGATCGGCGATGGCTTTGCCGTCGCTAATCTGCGTGGTTCACAAAATAATGATCCATATACCGAGGTTGAGGAGCGCATCACTACCAGTTCAAACCATGCCGGCGGCGTACTCGGTGGCATCTCGACCGGCGAGGAACTTATCGTCCGCATTGCCGCCAAGCCACCCGCATCGATCGCCCGGACCCAACAAACCGTGAGCCGCAGCGGGCAATCAGCGGTGATTGCTGTGAAAGGCCGGCATGATCCAACGGTGTTACCCCGGCTCGTTCCGGTCGCGGAGGCGATGATGTTGTTGGTACTCGCCGATCACTGGTTACGCCAAAGGGCTGCCCGTGTCTGATGATCCTCGTACACCGGCAGCTGTGACTGACGTGGCTACCTCTCCCGAAGCAGAGGTACCTGCAGCCGAGCCGGTCCCCACCGCCGGGATGGCACTACCTGCAGAGGCAGCGCCTGTACCACCGCTTGTGACCCTCGCACAGATGCCCGAGGCAACCACATCTGCCGTAGCTGATATTGTGGTATCCGCACCACCGGCTAAACCGATGGCAGCGAGTGTGTATCCGCGCTCACCGCAAAAACGGCTGCAAGCACAGCAGCACGGCACCACCAAAAGTATTCATTCGCAGCCGCTGGCCCCATCCCAACGCCGTGCCGAACCGCCGCCTTTGCCTCAGCCGACCCTCCCGCGTGGACCGTGGCGTTGGCGCTGGCCAATAGCTGTGCTGGCATTGCTCGCGTGGACCGGTGCCTACATCTTACTGACGACCACCTTCAGCGCCGCCGTGCCGAGCTTGGGTAGCCCGCGCCGTGTGTTTGTGCTGGGCTGGGCACTCGCGTCAGTGCTCACCTTCGCGCCATTGCAATGGCGCCTCGCCTTATCCGGCTTGACTTGGCAAGGTGTATTGGGCTGGACCTTGTTGGCCTTCCTACTCGCCTGGGCCCCGCCGCCTACCGGCAACCTGCTGAGTTTGCCCGATCTACCGGGCTATCTGCTGCTGTTTTTGGCCATCTTTTATGCTGCTGCCTCGGCCGTGACGCCGCTCGCCTTTCTGGTCGGACGACGCTTATTCAGCCAACGATTGCAGCGCCTTGATGCCCGGCGTGCCCGTCGGCAAGGCTATGAAGCCGGTTTGCTGGCCGTAGCCGTGCTGGCGCTCGCCAATCTATCCGTCTTGCGCTGGTGGACCGGGCTGCTGCTGGTAATCGTGATCCTGCTGTTAGAAACACTCTTTTTATCCCAAGTACGGCCGGAAGGATAAGGTATGCCGCTCAATATAACTATTCTCGGTCTTGACGCATTGGGCACATCCCTCGGTCTAGCACTCGGCACGCTCGACCCGAAGGCCCTGGATGTGGGGCGACCGCGTGTCACAGGTTGGGACGCCCAGAAGAAAGTCCTGCAAGCGGCCCGCGAACGACTGGTGATCGACGAAGGGACGACGGATATCGTAGCCGCTGTGCGGCAGGCCGATCTGGTATGGGTCAACGTTTCCGAAGATATGCTGCGCCAAACCTTCGCCGCAATTGCACCGCATCTTAAACATGGTGCGGTCGTTACCGATACTGCCAGTGTCAAGGCCCCGGTCATGGCCTGGGCGCGTGAACTGCTGCCGACCACGGTGCAATTTATTGGAGGCCATCCCTTTGCAGCGCTAGGTAGTGAGTTCCAGATGGGTAGTCGCGATGCCTTGCAGGGCGTTGTGTATTGCCTGGTCCCGGCACCCACCACCGCGCAGGGTGCATTGGATGGTTTAAGTGAAGTGATTACGGCGATAGGGGCCAAGCCCTACTTCATCGACGCACTTGAGCATGACTCGTATGCTGCTGGCGCGGCCCACCTGCCATTGATCACCGCCATAGCCCTGATGGAGACCATCAGTCGGGGCGGTAGTTGGCGCGAGATTCAGCCGATCGCGGGTCAAGGCTTGGCGGATACTACGGCTTTGGTGGTTAACGAGCCCACAGCGAGCGCGCAGGCATTACACGCTAACCGCGCCGCACTGATCCACTGGCTTGATGGTCTGGAAGAAACACTTGGCCAATTGCGGGCTGCGCTCGACGACCCTCAGCGACTGACGGTGCTGGCCGAACATGCCGCATCAGCACGCGACGCCTGGCTCGCCAGTTCACCCAACGTGCGGCCCGGCGAAGATGGCATCTACGCCAGCGCCCAGGATATGCCCAAGGCCACGGGGACGCTTAAGGGCATGCTTTTTGGCCGCCGGTCAACCAAGCGCAAGGGCGAATAACCGTCTGGAGTTGCATGTGGTACAAGCATAGTGCTACAATTCAGTCGCTACAGGTAAGCTCACCAAGGACAAGCGCGATGGAGCGAAAAATACGGGTGCTGGTCGCGAAACCTGGCCTTGATGGCCACGACCGTGGCGCGAAAGTGATCGCTCGGACGCTGCGCGACGCCGGCATGGAAGTTATCTACACCGGCCTGCAACAAACCCCGCAGATGATTGTCGACGCTGCCCTCCAGGAAGACGTTGATGTGATCGGGCTCTCGATCTTATCAGGCGCTCACATGACGCTCCTGCCAAAAATCACCAAGCTGCTGCGTGAAAACGGGGGCAACGACGTTCTGGTAGTGGCCGGTGGCATTATCTCCGACGCAGATGCCGCTATCTTGCAGCGCGAGCATGGGGTCGCCAAAGTGTATGGGCCGGGCGCCTCTACCAACGATATCGTTGATTTCATTCGCAGTCACATCACGCCTGAGCGCTTCGCAGGTGCGGAGCTGTAAGAGGCAATGGGCTTAATCGACGCTATGCTGGCCGGTGACCGCCGGGCGTTGGCACGCACTATCTCCATCGTGGAGCATGGCGGCACCGACGCACAGCTCGCCTTGGGCAAGCTTTATCGCTACACCGGTCAGGCCCACGTCGTGGGGGTCACCGGACCGCCGGGGGCTGGCAAATCGACGCTGGTTAATGAACTTGCCCTAGAGCTACGCCGCCGCTCCGCCACCGTCGCCATCATTGCCGTAGATCCAACCTCGCCCTTTACCGGCGGCGCGATCCTGGGTGACCGCATTCGCATGCAACCACTCGGCCATGATCCCCACATCTTTGTGCGCTCCATGGCCACGCGCGGTCAGCTTGGCGGTGTCGCACGAGCGACCAGTGACGTTGTGAACGTACTGGATGCGGCCAGCTTCAGCACCATCATCATCGAGACCGTCGGTGCCGGACAAGCTGAGGTCGAGATCGCTCGCCAAGCGCATACCACGGTTGTCGTCGAGGTGCCCGGCCAGGGCGATGATGTGCAGGCCATCAAGGCTGGTATTCTGGAAATCGCCGACATTTTTGTTGTTAATAAAGCCGACCGTGAGGAAGCCGGCAAGACCCAACGTCAGCTACAAACGATGCTACAGCTCGGCCATACACATGACCCGCAGTGGAGCCCACCAATTCTGTCGACGGTAGCGACGAGTGGCAAGGGCGTGCCCGAGGTGGTTGACGCGCTTGCCCGTCACCGTCGCTGGTTGAGCGAAAGTGGCAAGCTGGATACGCGCGAACGTGAACGTGTGCGGCGTGAATTATTCCAGTTGGTCGAGTATTTGATAAGCGAGCAGATCGATCAACGAGTGCCGGCTGCCGATCAAACCGCTCTGCTTGACCGCATTCGGGCCCACCGTATCGATCCGTATAGTGCCGCCAAAGAACTCATCCAGCGGGCACTTGATGGGACGAGCTAACGACGATGCTTCTTTCGTTTTGTGTTTGTATCGAAGGAGATCAGCATGAAAGCTTACGGACCGGAGAAAATCCACAACATTGGCTTGTTTGGACATGGAGGTAGTGGCAAAACATCGCTGCTAGAAGCATTGCTCCATACCGCACATGCCACTGCCCGGCTCGGACGCGTTGAAGACGGGACCACCATCTCCGACTATGATCCCGACGAACAAAAACGGCGCATGTCAGTTAACCTCGCAGTCGCACCGCTTGAGTGGAAAGACAACAAATACACCTTGATCGATGTGCCGGGCTTTGCCGATTATGCCTCCGAGATTGCGGCAACCATGCGAGTGATCGATGGCGCGGTGATTGTGGTCGACGCAGCGGCAGGGATCGAAGTCGGTACGGAAATGGTCTGGCACGCTGCCCGTGAGGCCAACGTGCCCTGTCTCATTTTCGTCAACAAACAAGACCGCGAACACGCCAACTTCCAACGCGTGGTCCAGGAGGCCCAAGCAATCCTTGATCCGGCCGTGATCCCGATGCAGCTGCCGATCGGCGCAGAGAAATCGTTCAAAGGGATTGTGTCACTGCGCAAGCATCGCGCGTGGCTGATCGACGGCAAGCACGACGGCTCGTATGTCGATACTGACGTACCGGCGGAGTTGGAAGCCGACTTCGCGACCTATCGTGACGCCTTGATCGACAAAATCGCCGTGACGACCGACGACTTGATCGAAAAATATCTTGAAGGCGGTGCCGATGCGCTAAATGCCGATGAGCTTAAGCAAGGGTTACGCGCAGGGATTGCCATGCACACCATCGTGCCGGTCTTCGTAGGCTCCGCGACCGCAATGGCCGGCCTGGCCCAGCTGCTCGACGGCATTGTAGATAGCTTCCCTTCCACGGCCCGCAAAACCGAGCCTGCCACGGACCTGCTCACGGGCAAAGAGCGCATCCTCAAGCCCGAGCGTGGCGAGCCGCTGGCCTGTCTGGTCTTCAAGACCTTAGCTGATGCCTATGTTGGTAAAATCAGTTATGTGCGCGTGTACTCCGGTGAGTTACGCAGTAACTCATCCATCTATAACAGTCGTACCCGTAAAGATGAGCGCATCGGCCAACTCTACTCGGTCCGGGGCAAGGAACAAACACCAGTCAACATCGTGGGTCCGGGCGACATTTGTGCGATTACCAAGCTCACCGAAACGATCAGTGGTGATACGCTCTGCGACCATGATCGTCCACTCCAACTGCGCGGCATCGCGTATCCGAAGCCAGCTTTTACCGGCACAATTAAGCCCCATAGTAAACACGACCTTGACAAGCTCGGCACTGCCCTCCATCGCGTCATGGAAGAAGATCCAGCACTGCAGATGAGTCGTGATGCGGTCAGTGGCGAAACACTCTTGGCCGGCTTGGGAGAATCCCATCTCCAAACCATTGCCGATCGCATGAAGCGCAAGTTCGATGTGGCCGTCGATATCGACGTGCCCCATGTACCCTACCGTGAGTCGCTCCGCACCAAAGCCGAGGCCTTGTACCGGCACAAAAAACAAACCGGCGGTGCCGGTCAGTTTGCCGAAGTTGCTCTGCGCGTCGAGCCGCTGCCACCCGATCCCAACCGTGAAGACCCGCTCGAATTTGTGTGGGCCATCGTTGGCGGGGTGATCAGCAAAGGCTTTCTACCTGCGGTCGAAAAAGGTGTCCGCGAGGCCATGCATGAGGGCGTCATCTCGGGCAATCCCGTCATGGATGTGCGCGTGACCGTCTTTGATGGCAAAGAACATCCCGTCGACTCCAAAGAAGTCGCCTTCAAGTCGGCCGGGATGCACGCCTTCCGTGATGCAGCTGCGCATGCTCAGCCGGCCGTGCTGGAACCGATCTACCGACTCACGATCAATGTGCCCGAACAGTACACTGGCGACGTGATGAGCGATCTTTCGACCCGCCGCGGACGCATCATCGGCGTCGAGTCAGAAGGCAAGCGTGCGACAGTTACGGCGCACGCCCCCTTAGCGGAAGTGCAACGCTACGCGACCGATCTGCGCTCGATCACCCAGGGCCGTGGCCACTTCGCGATGGAGTTCGACCATTACGAGGATGTGCCGCCACACATCGCTGAAGAAATCAGGCAACAGGCGCAGGAGCGCCACGTGGCGACAGCCTAACGCGATATACGTCAGGGACGGAGTCTACACGAATCGACCGGCTGCGTTGGCAGCCGGTCATCGCTTGGTAGTATTAGAACATAACTCAGGCGCGGGCTTTGGTTTCGATCTCGATCCGCTCGATCTTGTCACCAGGGGCGCGGTCACGTCCGGGATCGCGCTCACGAATCTTCATCAGATTCTCTTCGCCCTCAACCACTTCGCCGAAAATAGCGTGCTTGTTATCAAGGTGGGGCGTCGGGCCGTGGGTAATAAAGAACTGCGAGCCACCGGTATTGGCACCGGCGTTGGCCATCGATAAAATGCCCCGCTTCGTGTGGCGGAGTTTAGGGTGGAACTCATCCTTAATCACATAGCCGGGACCACCTGTGCCGGTACCGGTGGGATCGCCGCCCTGCACCATGAAGTTCTTGATCACGCGGTGAAACGTCGTGCCGTTATAAAATCCCTGCTTGGCCAGAAACACAAAATTATTAACGGTGATCGGCGACTCCTCGGCGAACAGCTTCGCTGTAATCGGACCACGCTCCGTATAGATGGTCGCGTAATAATCTGTGTTTGGCTCGAGTGCCATCTCCGGCGCTTTGGCAAATTGTTGGGCCATGCTGTTAAGCCTCCTTATTATTCCGGCGACGACTGCCGGTTGTGGTTTCACTGCCACGAATCGCATCCTTCAAGCTATTACTGGCCGAGAAGCCGGGGGTACGGGTTGCGCCAATAGCCATCGGTGCTTTCGTCTGTGGATTCACGCCCTGGCGTGCCTGCCGGCTGCGAACTTCAAATGTACCAAAGCCCGTCAGCACGACGCGTTCGCCGCTCTGCAGTTGCTCGGTGACTAATTGGAGCGCCTCATCGATCACACGCCGCGCTTCTTTCTTCGATATATGAGCTCGCTCAGCAACTTCAGCGATAAACTCGGTTTTTTGCATCTACCTTGCCCCTTTCTCTAGCACTGCACGGTAGCTGCGGGGATTATAGCAAAGGATGGGCCGCGCGCTCCTTTTCATAGCATATCAACGCTCCAAAAGCGCTTGGCAACGATCAACGGGAGCCCGAGTAAGGATTTGGTTAGCCAGCTGACGCTGGTGTCATGTAGGAGGCCCGAGCGCCGCCAAGACCACATCTACGATCTGTTCAAGCACCGTGTTCAAGGGCTGGGAGGCCGGCAAGACTTGAGTCACGATCTTGTAATACAGCAGCGGTCCCACCAACAGGCTGCCGATGAACAGGGGATCAAGCTTTTGACGGAGTTCGCCACGCGCTTCAGCTCGTTCCACAAACTGAGTCATAAACCCCAGCCGTGGTGCATACACGCGCTCATACAACACCTGGGCAAATTCAGGATGAACTTTCAGTTCTCCCAACAAGCGGAAGATCAATCGTTCGTGCAAGGGATGTGTTTCCATCAGA
>JACDGP010000236.1 GCA_013821605.1 Herpetosiphonaceae bacterium | reverse complement strand
CCTCCCGTAATTGCTCAGTCGTCAGATGGGCCACATTCCCCCGGAGCGCTCCCGCCGTCCTTTCAACCACACTCGTACTCCGCTTCAGGCGCACTTGGTTATCCTCGCCCATCACAAAAGCAACCTGGTCGCCTTCCTTGAGTTCTAGGGCGCGTCGGATTTCAACCGGGATAGTAACTTGGCCCTTTCTCGTCACAACCGTAAGGCGCTCTTCCATACCCCTATCCTCCCTGAGGTCATACACGTATTCATACGTAGTACCTGTATAGCAGAGTATTACCTCTACGTCAATCGTCGCAGAATCGACATGTGCAACTATAGGGTACGCAACCAAATAGTTGCATTTCATGTTACCCAGTGGTATAACGCAATCAGGAGGTTGCATATGAGTACTGATCGCATCGAGAAAACCATCGTTCTGCGCGCACCACGCTCCCGTGTCTGGCGTGCCCTCGCCCGAGCGGACGAGTTCGGTGCCTGGTTTGGTGTGGCGCTGGAGGGCGCCTTCGCACCGGGTGCGCACGTTACGGGTCACATCACGACGCCCGGCCACGAGCATATGCCCGTGGAGATGATGATCGAGCGCGTCGAGCCCGAGCACTTGTTTACGTATCGTTGGCATCCCTACGCCATCGAGCCGGGCGTGGATTATGCGCAAGAGGCGATGACGCTTGTTGAATTCCACCTCGCTGAGATCGCCGACGGTACGCAACTGCGGCTGGTCGAGTCGGGCTTTGATCGGTTGCCGCCGGAGCGTCGCATGACTGCTTTGCGGATGAATGATGGCGGCTGGACCCAGCAGATCGCCCACATAGAGCAGTATGTTGACGCCTAACGCGCGGACCGCCGACCAGTCCGATGCGGCGCCGCTCTTCGCGGCGCTGGGTGACGAGACCCGGCTCGCCCTGGTGGACCGGCTCTGCGCCGGTGGGCCGCTCTCGATCGCCCGGCTTACAGCCGGTTCCACCGTCACGCGGCAGGCGATCACCAAGCATCTGCAGATCCTCGCCGCCGTCGGCCTCGTCCATGATCGGTGGCATGGACGGGAACGTATTTGGGAACTCGATACAGCCCGGCTCGATGAGGCGCGTCGCCGCCTCGACCAGATCTCCCAGCAGTGGGATGAGGCCCTTAATCGCCTGAAACGGTTCGTTGAGGACTAACGCAGGAGCACCGCGTATGCCAACTGTCGATCGTTCCTCGACACGCCGTTATGGACATGAACACACGGAAAGGATCACACGTGATGACACAAACCAAGCGCAGTGACCAAGACGAAGCCACCATGGAGAACTACACCCAGACCCTCCATATTCACACATCGCCGCACCGGCTGTATCAAGCTGTTACCACCGCGCCCGGACTGAAGGGCTGGTGGAGCGACAACACCGTCGCCGACAATGACGAAATGACCGTTCGGTTTGGTGGCGGGAACTTCCAGACCATGCGGCTGGTAGACCCGACGCCTGATCAGCACGTCGCATGGGAGTGGATCGCCCAGAATTTTCCTGTTCCGGGAACAGCTCAAACCGATGAGTGGGTCGGCACGCGGGTGGTATTTGAGATCCAAGCCAACCCGGATGACTCATCCACCTTGGTCTTCACGCACATGGGGCTAACACCGCAGCTCGCCTGTTACGACCTATGCAATCCCGGTTGGCATAGCAGCCTCGAGAGCTTGAAGCAATACCTTGAACAAGGAGCCGGCACGCCCTACGTTGGGCCAGTCTAGCGCGTTCAGCGGTGTAGCGGCCATGCTCAGTGCTGGCCGCTACACCGCCACATCATCCAAAATTGCCTTGAACTGCTCTAGCGCCGCCTGCAAATCTTCCATAATCTCGGCTGCCAGCACCTCGGGTGCCGGCAGATTTGCACTATCCTCCAGCGTCTCATCGCGCAGCCAGAAGATATCCAGGCTGACCTTGTCGCGCGCCACCAACTCGTTATAGGTATACGGTCGCCAGCGGCCCTGCGACTGCTCCGCCGACCAACTCGCCTCCCGCTCGTGCCGGTTCGCCGGATGAAAGCACACCACAAAATCATCAAGATCACTGCGCTTCAGTGGGCTTTCTTTCAGCGTGAAGTTTTGATTGGTCCGCAAGTCATAAATCCACAGCGTCTGCGTCTGTGGATCGGGACTAGCACTGCGCCGGTCAAAAAACAGCACGTTAGCCTTAACGCCCTGCGCATAAAAGATGCCCGTCGGCAGCCGCAACAACGTATGCACATCGCACTCGTGCAGCAGCTTGCGCCGCACCGTCTCGCCCGCGCCACCCTCGAACAACACATTGTCGGGCACGACCACCGCCGCCCGGCCGTTGATCTTCAACAACGTCTTAATATGCTGCACAAAGTCCAGCTGCTTGTTGCTGGTCGAGGCCCAGAAGTCATCGCGCACGATCGTCTGCGCCTCATGCTTGGTCTCGCCCTCGTCGTTCACAAACGTCACGCTGCTTTTTTTGCCAAAGGGCGGATTGGTCAGCACAAGATCAAACCGCACACCGGGATCGGCCGCCAAACTATCCGCCACATGAATTGGGCTCTCCTGCCCGCTCGCCCCGATGCCATGCAAATACAGGTTCATCACACAACCGCGCCGTGTTTTCCACGATCTCCCAGCCTCGCAACGCCTCATTTCGCAGGTGCTGTGCCTGATCGCGATCCAGCGGAGCATGGTGCTTAGCAACATGATCATAGGATGTCAGCAAGAAGCCACCTGTACCGCAGGCCGGATCGCAAATGGTCTCTCCCGGCGCTGGCTGCATCACATCCACAATCGCCTGAATCAGCGGCCGCGCCGTGTAATACTGGCCGGCACCCGACTTGGTATCCTGCGCATTCTTTTCCAGCAGCCCCTCGTAAATCGCGCCCTTGACGTCGATATTAAGCCCGGTCCACGTTTCGCCGTTAATCAACTCGATCAGCCGGCGCAGCTTGGCCGGGTCCTGGATCCGATTCTGCGCCTTGCGGAAGATGACCGGGATCAGCCCCGACCCCTGACCCAACTGGATCAAAATCTCGCGATAATGACTTTCTAGATCGCTTCCATCCCGCTCAAGCAAGCTCTGCCAGCCGTACTCCGCTGGAATCGCACTCGTCCGGTGCAGCACGCTCACCTGCTCATCGGCCATCTTCAAAAACAGCAGGTAGGTCAGCTGTTCGACATAATCACCATAGGACATGCCATCGTCGCGCAGGACGTTGCAGTAATTCCAAAGCCGTTGCACGATAGCAGCGGATGATGGATTAGCGGTTATATGATTGGATCTTTCTGGAGAGCCAAGCTCTACCCTATTACGTACGGTTGCGCTATTCCATGCTACACTATCTCTAGAAAGCTGTTACTTTATGGAATGGAATCACTATGGAGCCAATCACGTTGACGGCAGTGGTTGACGAAGCGCGCCGGTTAACCATTGAGATACCCGGTAGCATTCCGGTCGGGCCTGTTGTACTCACAATTACCCCACTGGACATGCTAAATGAAAAATCAAGTGAGCTTACACGTGATATGGTCCGGCAGAAGCTCGCCGCTGCCGGTCTGTTGGGCACGGCCCACTATGCACCCGACGATGCAGTTCCTCTGACGCGTGAAGAGCGTACACGCCTTGGTCGGTTGTTAATCGGTGAACAATCGAGTGATGCACTGATTAACGAGGATCGCGGCCCCCTGTGACGCTCTACTTTGCTGACACAAGTGCACTTGCTAAGCGTTACGTTCCAGAAGCAGGGACTGCATGGGTAAGCACATGGATTGAGCCTTCGAATGGAAATAATATTCTCATCGCTGAAATCACCATTATCGAACTTGTATCAATGTTGACTCGACGTCAGCGTGAAGGTAATCTGACGGCTCAGGACGTGCTCCGACTACGCGACGAGTTCCTCTTACATGTTCAACACGAATACACCCTGGTTGTGCTGCAAAGCTCGATCGTCTTACACGCTAGCCAACTGATTCTTCGATACCCTTTGCGAACACTTGATGCCCTACAGCTTGCTTGTGCTTCTGCAGGAGCATCAGTTCTCGGCACTATGCCCATCTTTGTGAGCGCCGACCGCAATTTGCTTGCAGCTGCCGCAGGAGAAGGTTTCTCAACTGACGATCCAAACGCACATCCTTTATGATCTTAAGCAGTCGTCGTTTGTCGAACAGCAGTTCGATTGCTGCCCATCATGCCCGTGCGTAGCGCATGAACACAACGCCTGATGGGAGTGGGCTGGCTTCGATCAGGCGCAGATTAACGCGCAGCCCGTCAGGAAAAAGCTTCTTGCCACCGCCGA
>JACDGP010000107.1 GCA_013821605.1 Herpetosiphonaceae bacterium | reverse complement strand
ACGACGCCTAAAAAACACTTCGACCACGCCCTGTATGGCACTGGTGGCACGTTTTGCCCGGTGTGGGCTTGGCCGAAGCAAACTGGAGAACAAACTTGGAGAAAACGTCGCATGATGACGTAGCAGTCTTCGTTGATTTCGAGAACGTATACGTTTCGGTTCGCGAAAAATTCGATGCTACGCCTAACTTCGAGCTGATTATGGATCGGTGCGAAGACTACGGACGAATTGTGATCGCCCGTGCCTACGCCGACTGGTATCGCTACCCTCGTGTCACCTCGGCCCTGTTTGCCAATGGCGTTGAGCCGATGTACGTCCCCACCTACTACTATGACCGTGATGCAGGTCGCACCGGGCGACCGATCAAAAACAGTGTCGATATTCACCTGTGCATTGACGCCATGCGCACGCTGTATTCGCAGCCTCATATTCTTAAGTACGTGCTCGTCACCGGTGACCGTGATTTTATTCCGCTGGTCAACGCGATCCGACAGCAAGGCAAGGAAGTTATCATCATCGGTATTGGTGGTGCTGCTTCGGCCCATCTGGCCCAAAGCGGTGATGAGTTCCTGTTTTATGAGCAGATCGCCGATCTTAAGGCAGTCGGCCAGAGCCAGGTCCAAGCCCGCATGCTGGCGGCCCAGGAGCAAGTCGCTCGCCCGCAGGAAGGTCGTGACCGCAACGGCGAGCGCAGTGATCGTAGCGAACAGGTTGAGCACCCTGAGCAGGTCGAGCGCCCCGAGCGTATCGAACGAACGGCCCGTAGTGAGCGGAATGCCCGTGGTGACCGCCGCACCTCAACTCCACGGATTGAACAGCCTGGCGAAGCACCGCTGGAGGAAGTCACCGATGCTCAGGAACTCGTATCTGCCGCGCCTGAACACGTTGCGCCGGCCACGGAACTAGTGGCTGCTGGCGAAAGTGGTGCTGTGCCGGCTGCGCCGAAGTCACCCTATGATACGCTCGTTGACGCGATTGAACTGGCACGTAAGCGTGGCTTTGTCGTCAACCTTGGGTCGCTCAAAGTGGTGATGCGCGAGCTCGACAGCACCTTCCACGAGTCAAAGGTCAAGGACAACAACGGCAAAGGCTTTGTCAAATTCAAGGACTTCGTGAAAGAAGCCGAAAATCGCGGCAAAGTCCAGATCTTTACGAATGGGACCGTGACCGAGGTCTTTTTGCCGGGTGAAGATCCGTATAAGATGTCCCAATTCGCCGAGGATCTTACGCCCCAACTGGTTGAAAACGAACTGAATAGCGAACTGGCGGAGCAAGACCAGGCGTTGCCCGAGGTACCGGCAGCCGCGCCGGAAGCACCAGTCGCACAATCTGTGGAGGCTGTCGCGGAGCAGTTACCCGTCGCCCCAGTCGCTCCCACCCTGCTCGCCGAGGTCGTGCCAGCACTAGCAACTGCAGACGAAGAAAGCAGCGGTGAGCCGACGCGCCAGGTGTTTGCCGACCGTGAGTGGGATGTGTTCCGTACCTCGATTTCGCAGTTCAGCGAACCGGTGCGCTTTACCGAGATCTTCAATGCCTTGCGTGGCTTGCGTAACCAGGAAGTCGTTGAGTTGACGAATAACGAACTCAAAGAACTGGTCAAGCAGGCTATTAATAAAGGCATGCTGCAGCGCACGGGCCGAGGTGCCAAAGCCTACTACCGGCTTAGCAGCCAGTATCGTGTACCGGTCGCACCGACGGTCGATACGATCCCGGATACGGACCAGGCATCCGCTGCTTCAGCCACCACGCCTCCTGCGCCGCAGGCAGCAACACCAACAGCCGCTCAGTCGTCATCTTCTGGATCACGACGCACACGACTTTATGGGCTGCCCGTCAGCGACCAGCCGCCAGGACCGGCCGTGGCCGAGCAAGCCCCCGAAGCGGTGGCACCCACGGCGACGGAGCAAGCCCCCACAGATGTGGTGCAAGAAGCCCTGCCGGCAAGCGACGTCGGAGCCGAGGTCGCCGTGCCGGCCGTGGAGCCGCAGAAGCGACGTAGCCGCCGCCAAAAGCCAGCGGCCGAAGCAACTCCGCCCACCGAGCCAGAGCAGCCAGTGAAGGCGACAACCAAGAAAGGGAAGGGCCGTCAAACCAATGCCGAGGCTCCTGCTCCAGCGCCGGAAGCAACGCCCGAGCCTGCCACCAGGAACACTCGCCGGCGGCGGCGCGCTCCCGAGAGCAACGATGAGACGCAGGGCTAGGGTGACGGTCGCCGTTAAAATTTGTGGTGTGCGGACGCCTGAGGCTGCCTTGGTCGCCGCCGAAGCAGGTGCCGACTTCATTGGCCTGATCTTTGCTCCGAGCCAGCGGCAAGTAACGGCTGAGCGTGCTCAGGCGATCGTCAGGGCGCTACGGAGCCATGCGCAGGGGGCACATGTTGCTGTGGTCGGTGTGTTCGTGGATGAGCAGCCGGCAGAGATCGCGATACTAGCCGATACCGTTGGTTTGGACTGGGTGCAACTGAGCGGTGAAGAGCCTCCGGCTATGGCGGACAAACTGCCCGTGCCGGTGCTCAAGGCCGTGCGCTTCGATGGTGGGGCCAACGAAATGGCGTGGCTTGCACCGACCATTACCTGCGATCTGACACCCCTGGTCGTAGATGCCCATGTCGCTGGATCGTGGGGTGGTGCAGGCGTGGTCGCCGATTGGCAGCGTGCCGCAGCCCTAGCGGAGACCCATCCCATTCTGCTCGCAGGTGGCTTGAATCCCGAGAATGTAGGCGTGGCAATCCAGGCCGTACAGCCGTGGGGCGTCGATGTCAGCAGCGGCGTTGAAAGCGCAGGAGTTCAAGATCATGCAAAAATCCGCGCGTTTGTGCGCGCGGCCAAGGAAGTCTAACTAGACAAGCATAAGGAGATTCTATGAAAATTGGACGAATCGTGGGTCTTGGCCTGCTGGCCGGGCTGGGCGTGGTAGCCGTGCGGGTTGTCAAGCAATATCGCGAAGATTCAGCCTTCGATCTGGCGCCTGTCTCAGCAACCGGTAGCACGCCGGCCGTTAGTGGCGGCAAGCGCACCATCAGCCCTGAACTGCTGGAGATCCTGGCCTGCCCGGTTGACAAGCAGCCGGTCAAGCTCGAAGACGATTTCCTGGTATGCCACACCTGCGGTCGCAAATACCCGGTTGAAGACGGCATTCCGATCATGCTGATCGAAGAAGGCGATAAGCACCGCGACGAGTCGCTGATACAGCAGTAGGAGTGCTGACAGGGGACGTAAGGGCAGCTTGCATAGCTGCCCTTTTTTATACTCAGCGTTGCTCAGGCTACCGGCCCCATGATAGCCCTGCGTTAGCGTCGATTTGTGCCTGGCGCGTCAAGGGTTTGGCATCACTGCCACTCAATTGAGTTCCGGTATGCTGGAGATCGATCAGATACGCGTCGGTAGCATCATCGCCAACATTAATAAAGGCTAGCTGCGTGCCGTCTGGGGACCAGGCTGGAGCACGGGCACGCCCAAGTTTGGTCAGGCGTTGCGCGTTCCCGCCATTGATCGATACCACCCAGATGTCAGTTCCGCCATCTTGTGGGACGGCAAAGGCGAGCAGCGAACCATCGGGCGACCAAGCCGGATCATAGGCTTTTACGGGGACACCGGGAAACGGCTGGCTGGTTTTATCGGCCAAACTATAGCGCATGATGCGGCGATCACCCTGCGTTCGTGGCGCGTCGACATAGGCCAGATACTGACCATCGGGCGACCAGTCTGGTGATTGCAAATCGCTGTCACTCTCGATCGGTAGTTCGTCGTCATTGGTCGGTTGACGATGGTCGAGCAGCTTCAGCTTATAGCGGTACAGGGCAAACGGCGACTCATAAATTGGATTCGCGTCGTCTTCGGTCGTTGCAAATGCAGGCTGATCCGTAAATACCAACTCACTATCATCTGGTGACCATGTTGGATTGCCCACCCACAACGCCTGATGCACATACTTCTGGGTTCGTGCTTGCATCTTATTATCATTAACGGTGATGCGAGTGATTTTTCGTGTATCTGTGTTAAACAGGTAGAGATCCGCAAAGCTCTCACCTCGGCGGACAAATGCGATGCGGCTACTATCGTGTGACCAGACCCCTCCACCGACCGTCCCACCCAAATCCAGGGGTTTGGCTTCGGTTCCGCTATGCAGCCACATCTGCCCCTGCTGCACATACAGCAACTGCCCTTTAATCGCCGTATCTCCTTGTGTAGCAGGGGCCGCCACATGTACTGGCTGCACATTCGCGGTCGGGGCGACCACTTGCTTATCCACCAACTGTGTAGCGCAGGCGGTCAGCAGGAACACAAAGATGAACACTACGCGCCACTTCATGGGTGATTGGCGAGCTTACTTGATTGGATACGTTGCCGAGCCGAGCGTAGAAGTTGTCCCGGCGGCGACGAAAAAGCTGCGAGGTGATCGAAGCTACCAGCCGGCAGGAGGGTTCGCAATGCACCCGGCACGACGCGCAGATGCAATGGAGTATGGCCGATCGTGTCGCCGTCGACTTGGACATCCAATGGCACCATGGTGTCAATTGACAGTTCGCGGGCGCGGTAGTAATCAAGATCCGGATTGAAGTGGTGTTGACGCAAGAAAATACTCAAGAGATGCAGTGGCGCCACCCGCATATCGCCACCTTTAATGATGACTACATCCAGCAGACCATCGACCGGACTAGCATGATGCGCAATTTGCAGAAAACCACCATATAAGCGGCTGTTCCCGACAACGATCATTAATGCGCGGCCCCGCACAGGGCGACCATCCAGCACCAGCCGCACAGGCGTACCACGCACCTGGCGTGCCAGACGCAGCGCCTTGACTATGTAGGCGACGAGGCCAAAGCGCCGCTTCTCCCCCGGCTCGACTTTGCCCGCCACATATGCATCAAAGCCGATGCCAGCCATGAGCAAGAAGTAGCGCTCGCCGGCTTGTCCCAAATCAAGCTGCCGGAAAACACCTTGGAGTAGAATCTCCGCAACCTCGACCGGCTCAAGCGGTAGATGCAACTCGCGTACCCAGACGTTGCCTGTGCCGACCGGCAGGACTGCTAGTGCTGTAGCAGTACAGGCGAGGCCATTAATAACCTCATTGATGGTACCATCACCACCCGCTGCGACAACCAGATCATAACCGGCCTCTGCTGCCTCCCGCGCAAGCTCGGTGGCGTGGCCAGTATACTCGGTTGTCGTTAGTTCGACCAGCCAGCCGTGCTGCCGCCACAACGCGATTGCGCTGTTCACACCAGCACGCCCATAGCCATGACCGGCCTGCGGATTAAGAACGACACGTGCATGGCACGTATCGATCATTCCTCGTCCTCTGTCATGTCGCCAATTGGCCCCTGGCCTTTCACCATTTCATCAGGCGTCTCGATCCAGCCCCGCCGGAGGGCATAGATCACGGCTTGTGTACGATCATTGAGCGATAGCTTGCGCAGAATTGAGGAGATATGGTTCTTGACCGTTTGCGTACTGATATGCAAGTCATCGGCGATCTCTTTATTGCTTGATCCGGCCGCAATTTTATCCAGCACTTCGATCTCGCGGTCGCTCAGCGGTGAAAAGAGGGCGAAGTTGGTTTCTTCGGTGATGGTCACACCGCGGTCAAGGTCACGGAACTGGTTGAGGATGCGGGCGGCAACTTTGGGCTCATCAAACATAACTTCGTTAATCACATACTCACCGCGCGCAACCCGCCGAATACTTTGTGCCAGCAGCGCTGGCTGAATTTCTTTTGAATAATAGGCCGCAGCACCAACGCGCAAGGCGTTAAAGGCCTGCTCATCAGACTCGTGCATCGATAGCATAATCACACCGACGCTCGGATAAGTCCGTCGCACCTGATGTGTTAGTTCCAGACCGCTCATACCCGGCAAATTAAGATCGATGAGAACGACATCCGGCGGCGTGATGCTCACAAATTCCAAGGCGGCCTCGCCGTTCGCAGCTTCGCCCATGACCGAAATATCCTGCTCGTCGTTTAAACTCCAACGAACACCCTGACGAAATAAAGGGTGATCATCCACGATCAATAAGTTTATGGTGCGGTACATGGTGGGCCATCCTTCCCGTGTTCAGCATGCCACCGTTGAAATGCAACCTCTGGTTTGACAAGCGCAGGATAGCCCGCCGTCTGGAGCAGCCGGTAGACCACACCGAGCGGCAAGCCAATCACGCAACTAAACGAACCTTGCACCTGCGTGACAAGCTGTCCGCCTAGCCCCTGAATGCCGTATGCTCCCGCTTTATCGAGTGGCTCACCTGTTGCTACATACGCTTTGATCGTCGCAGCATTAATCGCCGCCATTGTCACATCGGCAGCATCCAAAGCCAATTGGGTCGCGCCAGTTTCAGTGTTCAACAATGCTACGCCAGTATAAACGGTATGGGTTCGTCCTGCTAGTACCTGCAGCATCTGCTCCGCATGGGCCGGATCACGAGGCTTACCTAGGACCTGCCCATCCACTACCACCACCGTATCGGCCCCTAACAGCAGGCCGTTAGTCATTTCCGCAGCCGCATCACACTTCCGCCAGGCTAACAACGTAGGATGGAGCCCTGATGCCTGGGGAAAGGGTGGTAAATCGGCCACTAACGGTGGTGGCAATGCGCGATCCTCATCTTCACCCTGCGTGCTGATGCTGGTAAATTCGACACCCAGATAGCCCAAGAGCTGGCGGCGACGTGGTGACGCCGACGCCAGAACGAGTTGAGCATGGGGAGGTGTCATCGCTTTAGATATGGATTGGGCCGTCGATCAAGCCATGGGCTGCTTCCAGCATCGCCTCATACAGTGTTGGATGGGCATGGATCGTATGCACCATCGATTCACTGGTCGCTTCATGCGATAGTGCCATACCGCCTTCTGCGATCAACTCGGTGACGCGAGGACCGATCATATGGACGCCCAGAATCTCACCATATTGGGCGTCGGCCACGATCTTAACAAAGCCGGTGCGACTAGCCAGGATCGTGGCCTTGCCATTGGCGCTAAAGGGGAATTTGCCAATTTTCACCTCGAAGCCACGCTCTTTGGCCTTCGCTTCGGTCAAGCCGATGCTCGAAACTTCCGGTGAGCAATAGGTACATGCCGGAATCTTGTCGTAGTTAATCGGCTCTACATGTTGCCCGGCCATATGCTCGACCGCCAAAATGCCTTCGGCCGAGGCCACGTGCGCCAGCCACGGAGTTGGGATACAGTCGCCAATCGCGTAAACATTGGGGATGTTGGTCTGCAGCATGCCGTTGACCAGGATATAGCCCCGCTCATCGGTTGGAATGGCTAATGTTTCCAGGCCAATGTTTTTGGTATTCGGTCCGCGGCCGACCGCCATTAGCACCCGGTCGCCAACCAGCTTGTGTTCCTTGCCATCTTTGTCGGTCAGATGCACCGTCGTGCCATCGCTGCCTGCCTCAACCGCACTGATGCGGACGCTGGTCATAATCTTCATGCCGCGCCGCGCCAGCGCTTTTTCTAACTCGGCACTGATCTCTTCGTCTTCGAGTGATACGATGCGTGGCAATGCATCAAGCACCGTGACCTCGCTCCCAAACGAGCGGTAGGCGGAGGCCATCTCGATGCCGATCACGCCGCCGCCGATCACCACCAAGCGCTTGGGCGGCTCGGGCAATGACAGCATCCCGGTGCTCGACATGATCGTTTGCTCATCAATCTGGGCGAAGGGTAACGAGCGGGGATAGCCACCAGTCGCAATGATGAGATTGCGCGCGTTCACCGTTTGCGAGGTGCCCTCGCCCTTTACATCAATCGACGTTGGGGTTAGCAGCGTCGCGGTTCCACGGATAACGTCGACCTTGTTCTTTTTCATGAGGCTCTCGACGCCACCGGTCATCTGCTTAACGACACGCTCTTTATGGCCCATCAGCCCTGACCAGTCGAGCCGGATATTATCCGCGACGAAGCCGATCCGCTTGCCCTCACGGGCCTCATCTAGTACCTCGGCGGTATGTAGGAGCGCCTTGCTCGGAATACAACCAATATTCAAGCAGACGCCACCCATCGCACCCCGTTCGATGACGGCGGCTTTCATACCTAGTTGCGCCGCGCGAATCGCCGCAACATAGCCCCCCGGTCCTGAACCAATTATCGCAACATCATACGTAGTATCAGCCAACCCATCCTCCAGCTTGCAGCACAGATGCTGCCTCGCATCATGATACTACAACTGTGCAGTGCTGTAGTTTTCGAGGATCCGCTTAGCGACCGTCAAAAATGCGTCGCCCGTGGCACCATCGATCACACGATGGTCAAGCGTTAGGCTCAGGTAGCACATCGGACGGATCGCAAGGGCATCCATGCCGTTTTCGCTCACCACCACTGCGCGCTTTTCGATGGCACCCACCCCCAGGATCGCTGCTTGGGGTTGATTAATGATGGGCATCGCAAAGAGCGAACCCCCAACGCCATGGTTGGTGATCGAAAAGGTGCCACCCTGTACCTCATCGGGCAGCAAGCGCCGTAGCCGGGCACGCTGGGCCAGGTCATTAACCGCACGTGCCAGCCCGAGCAATGACTTATCATCCGCATCCTTGATCACCGGCACGATCAGACCGTCCGGAAGCGCTACCGCCACGCCGACATGGATCCGGTGATGTTGGACGATACCGCCTTCAGCATATGAGCTGTTCACTATCCCGACTTCTCGTAACGCCGCCACTGTCGCCTCAACGAAGTAGGCGGTGAAAGTCAGCTTCACACCCTGCCGCTCAAAGTCGGCGCGATGCCGGGCGCGGTGGGCCACGACGCGGTGCAGGTCAACCTCCATCACCGTCGTGACATGGGGTGCCGTCTGCTTTGAGTGCACCATATGCTGTGCAATTGCGCGCCGCATCGGCGTCAGGGGCACAAGCTCATCATCCGGGCCTAAGCCAGAGACTTCGGTAGGTCGCTCCGGGATTGCAGCGTCAACTGCTACCCGCTGCCGTTGCAACGGCGGTGACTCTGGGTACCCAGGTGCCGTTGGGGCGAGCACGGGTGGCGCGAGAGTGGGGGCGGCGGCTGGATCAACAACCGCCTGTGGGTTAAGCACTGCCTCGCCATCGCTCATCACTGTTGGCGTAGCAGTCGCTGAGGATGATCGCTGCGCCAGAAATGCCTCGACGTCCTTCTTTGTGACTCGCCCGCCACCGCCGCTCCCCTGGATGTCGTCCAGGTTAAGCTTATATTCGTTAGCCAGGCGCGCTACAACCGGCGAGATCGGTGCACGACTTGCTATAGCTTGCACCGGGAGTGCCGGGGCTACGCTGTTGCTCGCTGCTTCCGAAGCCTCGATTAAACGTGCGATTACTGTGCCGACGCGGACCGTCTCGCCCTCGGGGACAAGAATCTCGGACAGCATTCCTTTAATCGTCGCCGGCACCTCGGTATCAACCTTATCGGTCGTCACTTCCAGCAGCGGCTCAAACTCCTCAATCGCCTCGCCCGGCTGCTTTAGCCAGCGACCAATGGTGCCTTCGGTCACGCTCTCGCCCAACTGTGGCATTTTGACATCAATTGGCATAGCAGGTCCTTAATATGCTGCAATCGCCTGCAACTTGTCGAGAATATCGTCGACCGAAAGCAAGTATTCGTGTTCGAGGGAGGCGGCGAAGGGCATCGCCGGAATATCTGGACCCGCCAGACGCATCACCGGGCCGTCCAGATACTCGAAGGCATGCTCGGCGACCAGCGCTGCGATTTCGCCCCCGATACCGCCGGTCAGCCCATCCTCGTGTATGATCAAGGCTTTGCCGGTCTTGCGTACGCTCTGCAAAATCGTTGCCGTATCGAGTGGACGAATCGTGCGCAGATCGACCACTTCAGCCTGTAGCCCGGCACTGCTCGCCAATTTCTCGGCAGCCTCCAAGGCATAATGCAACATCAGGCCAAAGGTAATGATCGTTAGGTCACTCCCTGCGCGCTTGACCTCGGCCTTGCCAATCGGCACCTCGTAGGCCTCCTCGGGCACTTCACCTTTGATCAAACGATAGGCTTTCTTGTGCTCAAGGAATAACACGGGATCGGGATCGGCGATAGCGGCTTTAATGAGCGCCTTCGCATCATAGGGCGTTGATGGAGCTACGACCTTTAGGCCGGGGACATGTGCGAAAAAGGCCTCGATGCTCTGGGAATGATACAGCGCGCCATGAATACCACCGCCATAGGGCGCGCGGATGACCATTGGGCAGCCCCATACGCCATTCGAGCGGTAGCGCATACGCGCCGCCTCGCTTACAATCTGATTCGTAGCGGGCCAGATAAAGTCGGCAAACTGGATCTCGGCGACGGGACGCAGCCCGTAACAGGCGGCTCCGATTGAGGCGCCGACGATAATCGATTCAGCCAACGGCGAGTCCATCACACGCGCTTCCCCATATTTATCAGCCAGGCCTTCAGTGACACGAAAGACACCGCCACGCTTGCCCACATCTTCGCCAAAAATAAAGACCCGTTCATCGGCCGCCATAGCTTCGTCTAGCCCGGCCCGGATCGCTTCCAATAATGTCATTTCCATAGGAGATATCCCATCACAGCATATAAGATTAGTCGTTGGTTTCCGCGAAGACGTGCCGCAAGACTGTTGCAGGATCGGGCACAGCTGCTGCTTCAGCTGCTTTGGTCGCAGCATCAACTTGGTCTTTAATGCGTGCCCGCAACGCCTGCTCATCCACATCGGTGAGGATGCCTTCGTCTTTCAGGTACTTGGTATAGCGGTGCAAGGGATCGTGTAGCCGCATCTCCTTGAGTTCTTCTGTACTTCGGTAACTGCGATCATTATCATCCGATGAGTGGGGCGTGAGACGCTGACACTTAAATTCAAGGAGGGTGGGACCATCGCCACGCCGAGCGCGTTCAACCGCAGTCTTGGTCGCCTCATAGCAAGCTATGGGATCGGTTCCATCCACCACGACACCCGGAAAACCATAGCCGG
This sequence comes from Herpetosiphonaceae bacterium, assembly GCA_013821605.1. Classification (GTDB taxonomy): domain Bacteria; phylum Chloroflexota; class Chloroflexia; order Chloroflexales; family Kallotenuaceae; genus JACDGP01. Next base: position 9,324 of record JACDGP010000107.1, on the reverse strand, counting down.
CGGCGCGTGATGCTACATCCTGCACACCCATTTGTTTATGCTGTGGCACCGAGATCGCATAACTATTATTCTCGCAACAAAAGAGCACCGGTAGCTTATGCGTGCCCGCGAGGTTCATCGCCTCATGGACATCACCCTGCGACGATGTTCCTTCACCGAACGAAACCCAGGCAATAGCATCATCGACAATCTCGCGCGCGATGCTGTTGCGAATATGGATGGCTAGTCCAACGCCGGCCGCGTGCGCAACCTGCGTGCCGGTGGGCGACGACTGCGAAATAATATTGAGTGGTCGGGAACTGTAATGCGCCGGCATCTGGCGACCACCGCTTGCCGGATCGGTCGCACGCGCGAAGACCCCCAACATGACGTCTTCCGGGCTCATCCCCAGCGTCAGCACCACCCCTAGCCCGCGGTAGTAGGGTAAGACCCAATCTTTGCCGGCTTGCAAGGCATACGCACTGCCGACCTGCGCCGCCTCATGACCTTGGCACGAGATCACAAAGGGCGCTTTACCCTGCCGATTTACAACCCACTGCCGTTCGTCCAACAAGCGCGCCAGCAGCATGAACTCGAACATCTTGCGCAGATCGTCCGAGCTTAGCACTGTCGCCTGCTCGCTCACGGGCAATGCTTTAACAATCATGGCACAACCTCATGTCCGGCCCCGACCAGTTCCTTGATCGCGCGAGGAAAGTCGCCGGCCTTGATAAACAAATAATCGGTATCAAATGTAGAAAGGATAAAAACGCTGATGCTAGCAGTGGCAAGTGGCTGTGTTAGGGCGGCAACGACGCCAGTCAGCGTAAATGCTAGTGGTCCCTGCACCTTTAAACAGCGCCAGGGAGCTTCACGCAGGATCGCTGCCGCGACGGAAACCTGCGCTTGGCATACCACCGATAGTTCATCTGCGGTGCGCGTGATCGACCAGATCGAACCGGTGGTTGCCCACTGTGGCACCTCCGCGCCGGGGGGCAGCCGGTAGATCGCGAACGTCTCAGGTACAATCTCGAGTGTCCAACGCATCATGGGTATGCACAAAAACCGCGCAACACGAGCAGCGCGGCCCCAATTCCATCAACATCGACGGGTATAGGAACGTTCATGACAAGCATCAGTGTAGCACGCTCTTGCAGAGAGATGCAAATCGCTGCGCGGAGACGCTGAGGGATGAGTAAGCTTGCCTATTTTCTGAGGGCTTCACGGATACACCAGCCATCTGCGGTGCTGGTTTGGATGTGTACCCATGTATAGCCGTCGGCTTGCACCGGAGAATCAAATACCTGCACCGTCGTCCCTGGTGCTGCGGTACCGATGACAGGGCTTGCAATGGTCGGTCCTTGTCGTATATTTAACGGTCGGCCGTTGGCAGTAGCGACGGTGTAGGGCTGCCCGTTACTCCGCGTGGGCTGAGCTTGGGTTGTAGTCGTGGTCGTTATGGCGCTAGGCTGCACCGCCTGTATTGTGTTCGTTGCCGGCGGAGTAGCCCGCCCAGTCCCCGGTCGGCGCAGAAACACGAGCAAGCTCACCACCAGCAATAGGCCGAGCAACCCTAGGAGTGCCAGGCGTCCGACTCCTAGGCCGCGCGGGCCATTGGTCGTCGGCGCGGCTCCCGAGGTCTCGCTCTGCAACAGAGCGGGCGGTCTAGCTGCGCCGGTCATCTGCGTAGGTGCTTCATTGGGCAGCAGCGCCTGGGATGGTGGGGGAACTACCACCGTCTGTACCGTCGCCTGCCGTTCGGCTGCTTGCAGATCATGAACGAGCGCTGCAGGATCGGCATACTGGTTTGCACGGGTCCGTTCGACCACTCGTATGAAGGCCGGTGGTAGCGTTGTTTTTCCCCGTCCATCTGGACTACCAGTCAAAGCGACTAGGAGCAGCAGCCCCAGCGACGACATGACACCGCTGACCGGTGTTTGTGCCGGCAGCCCCGTTTGCATGATCTGAATGCGTCCATCCGCATCATAGCGCACCGTTTCCGGTGTAATCACCGGCAGCGCCCCACCACGGCCCTGGGCGACGCGTAGCGTCTCGGCTACCTGCTGCACTAACGTGACCACCTGTCCCGCTGGCAGTGGTGCACCGGCAGCCAGGGTAGCAGGTAAGGGGTCTTCAAAGATCAGAAACGGTTGTCCTGCCACCTCGCCCTGGTCATATAGCGCCGCGACGTGTGGGAGCTCGACCATCACCAGCGCCCGGGCCGTATCAAGAAAGCGCGCGACAACTTGCGGGTCGGCCGCGAGTTGTGGTTGGAGTTGCTCAATGGCGACTGGGCGGTTAAGCACCCGATCATAGCCCTGATGCAAGCTAATCGAGGTATCGCTATACAGCAACTGACGCACTTCATAGCGATTGTCGAGGATCATGCCGCCGCCAACTGTGGCCGTTCGATCAGCCCCGTTGCCTTTTCCCATAAGGCCGTGGCCGAACAGATCGAGCGTTCGACCGGCTCAAGCTGGGGGATGGGGACACCGAGCAGATCGTGCCGTGTTTGATACAGGGCTTGGAGTAACGCGGTGCCATTGCGATAGCGTGCCAGGGGTGATTGCGCCGTCGCACGTGCCACCACACGGTCAAGACTTAATGGCACGCTCAATAACACCTCACTCATCAAGGGCACGAGCTCCGACACATGCTGGTGCGCAATCGAGGCCGCATCCGGCCCGTTGAATGGTACCTGCCCCGTAATCATCTGGAACAACACAATCCCGAATGAATAAATATCGCTCGCCGCTAACAACGGTTTACCAAGGACGCGCTCTGGCGACACATAATGGGGGGAGCCAACGAGTGGGCCATCCATGAGCTCACCTTCCGGGCAGGCGATGCCGAAGTCGATCAGCTTGACATTGCCGCCGTTAGTGATCATGATATTGGACGGTTTAATATCCGCATGTACGATGCCCTGCGCATGGCAAAATGCCAGCGCAGCCGCCGTTTGCAACAGATAATGGAGGGCTTGGGGCGGAGGCAGCGGTAACAAATCATCCAGGGTTTGGCCTTCGATCAGCTCCAGGACCAAATATGGTCGTCCTTCATCATCGCCGCAATCAAAAATCTCAACCACGTTGGGATGGCGTAAAGCAGCCAACGTTCGTGCTTCATATAAACACTGCTTGCGGAAGGTGGCATCGTGTGCGAGCTCGGGCTTGATACGCTTGACCGCCACCCTTCGATCAAGTGCGCGATCATGGGCAACATATAGCTGTGCCATCCCACCCGAGCGCAGGGGCTCCAGCAATTGGTAACGTTCCGCGAGCAGCAACATGCAGCGATCCTTCGTAGCAGTTTCGAGATGCAAGCCATGTGCCAAGCGTAGTGCAAGCGCCACGCTTGGCTATCAACAGCACGGCTCGGCTACGCATCTCCACGGAACCGATGTTGCTTAAGCAAGCACAGTATGCAGCGCGGCTGCTGTCAGACGTCTGAAGGAGACATGGTATGAAAAAACTCGTGATAGTGATGCTGGCTGGCGCGGGGCTACTCGCCTTTGCGCGTCGTTCCGCCGGCCATGGCAAGCACCAGCACAAACGCGTACCGGCACCCATCACCCCGCCGCCAAACGGCAGGAGCATCGATCCTGGGATCGTGGTCCATTCGCCTTTCAACGGCGATCCGGGCATGGTCGTCCATTCGCCCTTCAATGGCGATCCGGGCATTGTGAGGGGACCCAAAGCTACTCCGGCATCACAAGCTGATCAGCCAGCGGCGGATCAACACGACTTGGTGTGAAATGAGTGGGGTTCCGGCCTTGTTGAGCAAGCCACCGAACCAGCGCCTTGATCGCCCGGCCATCTAGACTCACCGATAGATGTGTGGCACCCGGAATCACGACCAACATGGCTCTGGGTGCCTGTTCCACGAGGCGCTTGCCATGCTCAGCTGGGGCGATGAGATCCAACCCCGCATAGATTAAGAGCAAGGGACACCTGATCTGCTTCACACTGCCTGCCAGGTCAAGCAGGTCGATCATCGTGAGCACATCAACCGCATGCGTACCGGCCGGTTCTTTCCACATTGCCATGAGCGGCAGCGTTCCGGCATGCCGATGAAGATGCCAGGCGGCCGGTTGGAGCACAGTAAGATACTCGCGCCGTACCACGGCCGTCGTGTAGTTGACGTGGATTGGGGCCGAGATCAAGACGACGTAATCGACCGCCAGTCCCTCGGCGACTGCGCGTGCTGCCAGACAGCCGCCCATGCTAATTCCAACCAGGCCCACCGTCGCATACCGCTCCCGCAGAGTGGCAACCGCCACCCGCGGGTTATCCAGCACCTGCGGAAAGTCGAGGACGCGCTCATTTTCGCCGTGACCGTCGAGGTCAATCGTTAGGACAGCATAGCCAGCAGCCAGCAAGCCCTCGATCAACGGCCAAGTATACGATGCTTTATTAGATCCGGCACCATGCATCACCACCACAGCCTCGCACGCGTCTGGTGGCTCGAATAGTACCCCAGGCAGCTCGCCGTCCACTAACGGGATCAGCGTGCGCTCCACCTGATAGTGACTGCGCGGACCAGGAGCAAAAAAAGCATGCGGTGATAAATTCCGGCGCCGCCAAAGCGCAGCCGCCGTATGGACTATACTGCCCGCCACAATGCTCACTGCTACCAACTGGGGACGAGAGCGCGCGACTAAACCACTGGCACCCACACAGGTGATCACCGCCGCCACCTTGCCCCACTTATCATCCAAGACGGTCATACCGCGCCAGCCGAGCAGCGCTGCACTTAGCTCTGCGCCGGCAAAACCAAGACCGATGCCGGCCAGCCAATCCTTCACGACCTTTGTCTCCTGGGCATTGCTAGCAATGGAAATCTATGAGTGCGAACTTTACGCATTAGGACGCGCTATTCCGCGACTCGGGAGCAATAGGGAACAAGGTCCAACGCTTGATAACGCATTGCTCGGGACACACAAAAGCAATGGAAAAGCAATGCGATAACAATGATTTAGCAATGGGAGCAATGGGAACAATAGCGAAAGCGAACTGGTGGTACAGCACGGCCTCTAGGTGGTACAGGACCACAAACGTTTTGGTACAGTCACGCTCAACGTTGGTACAGGACCAAGATTTTTGGTACATTTACGTTCAACTTTGGTACATGGTACTGATACACTCCATTCGATTTTTCCTGGTACACGTTATGGAGTAGCTTCGGGCATCTGATTTACCCAAGAGAAACAACAAGCCAATCATAGTATAGCACAAATGTTTGTAGGACACAAGGATGATGAGCATGATGCCTACCTGATACTTCTAGCTCCTACGCGGCCCCTGTACGCCCTAACAACCATCGACCATAGGCCCCTACATATGCGCCGGCAAAGGCGAATGCTAGGGCGGCGACCGAGCCATAATTATGATGAAACAGTATATTCAACGCCGGGACCCATCCGCCCACCAACAATGCCCACACCCAAGCTCGGTGTGGGCGAGCCGCGCCTAGGAGCAGACATGCTATAACGATCATCCCCACCGTAATGCCGGTATCGTCCCATGTCGGACGCGTGTCCATCCACCCGATCAGTGACCCTGCCACTAGTGCGACCAACACAAGCCCGATCAATCCCACTCGACGCATGCAATTACCTCTTTGGTTGATCAGAGTGAGCCATCTCGAACAGCCTATGCCATGGCTGCTTTCAATGCAAGCACCTGCGTGCGTGGCTTTTCGAAGGGGCAGCACGGGTTCGTTGCTATGCGCCTACCAATCGTCCAAAGGCACATAGGTCTATAATGATCACTTGCATATCGATCTGATCCTTGCTAGGATGTATGCAACCCCCGACAGCACATATACGTATTGTATAGTGCAGCACCGAATCATAGATGTTGTAGTGGAGGCTTGATGAGTCCAACATTCGCCGAGATAACGGTGGGGCTGATCGCCGCGACGCTCGTCTTTTTATTCGCCATTCGGATTACGCCGATCATCATCGACCGATTAGCACGGTTTATGAATCGTTCTTTAGATAGCACCGGTGCGGATCGCACCGACGAAAGGAAGTCAAACCGGTATGACCGTTAGAAATGTAACGCCGCCACAGATGCAGATGCCGAATCTCAAAACGACCTTTGCCCTTGGTATTGGGGCATTGTTGGCATTGCTAGTGTTGGCCATGACCTTCGCGTCATGGCGAACCATTCAGCCTGGTCAGGTAGGCATCGTCTTCGACAAGGCGCGCAGCCAGGTCACGAATACCGCCAAGCCGGGCTGGACCTTTATTAACCCCTTCACCGAGAGCATTACTGACTACCCAGTGTCGCTGCAAACCTTGACGATGGTCCAAAACAATAGCGAAGGCAAGGTGACAGGCGACGATAGTGTCAAGGTTGGCACTAAAGAAGGCCAGTCGATGAACGCCGACGTTTCGGTACAGTACTCGATCCCGATCGAGCAGGCATCGCAGCTGTATACGATCTGGGCCGGCGCACCAATCGGTACGATCGAGGATAACCTGGTTCGTCAGGTCACCCGGGCGGCCATGAATGATGTCGCCTCGAAGTATGGCTGGGAAGATATCTATGGTGCGCAGCGCACGCAGTATATCGCGGATGTTTCAGTCATCATCAGAGACCGCTTTGCCGCCAAGAATGTTAAGTTCGAGGCACTAAATCTGCGCGGCTGGCATCTGCCCGACAATCTACAGAAAGCGTTGGACACCAAGATTACAGCTCAGCAGGCAGCTGAGCAACAAACTTTCCAACTGCAACAAGCTAAGACCAAGGCCGAACAAGATCAGGTCCAGGCCACCGGTCAGGCTAATGCCGTGATCGCCCAGGCACAAGGTGAGGCCAAATCGACTACCGTGCGTGCCCAAGCGCAAGCCGAGGCCAATAAGTTGTTATCGCAAAGCCTGACACCGGACTTGATTCGCTATCAGCAGCTCCAGCGTTGGGATGGCAAGCTGCCGGTCTTTAATGGTGGCGGTGCAACGCCGCTGATCGATGCATCAAGCATTATTAGTGGGACAACGGCTCGCCGCTAAGCCGAGCTTGGAAGCTCATACTACCTAGCGCATCGACCCCTCCCTCGCTTCGGCGGGCGAGGGGTTTCACTTGCCGTTAGAGAATAGTTGAGCATCAACCTCCATTCGTTGCTAAGCCTGGGGAGGCATGGTAGCATTCAACGCTATGCAGAAACGTAAAATTGATCTGCGACAATTGTACGACAATCAGTTGGCTCGCTGGCCCCAGCGGCGGGTGCGACTGGCTGAGATTCGGCGTCTCGGGGCAGCAGCGCTTCAAGCACGCTCGTCACGCTTGCGGGCTGAACATTTTATGGTCGCGCTGGCAGTGTTAATGTTGTTCCTGGCGATTGTCCTGAGTTCAGTCCTATCGCCCTCGCCCCCCAAGGCGACGACGCCACAAATTGTTGCCCTTAACCCGACGTTTTCACGAACGGTCACGATCACCGGCACCACGCTTGGGATACAGCCGCAGGCTACCCAGGTAGCAGGCGGGACAGCTACGACGGTGAGCACCGTTGCTGCAAGCAGTAGTATTACTGGCACCGTAGGTAGCGTGGGGCCGTATCCGGGGATCAGTAGCGGTCCCGTAGGAATAGGCACACCGCCAGCCAGTCTTACCGGCCCGACGCCTGCTGGTGGCACGGGGCAACCACTCCCAACCTTTCAACCCATCCCAGGCACGCCAGCAAATGGTAGTCCTCCTAATGGTGGGAGTCTGCCGCCAGCAACCGGCGCGTATCCTGGGCCAAAAGGAAGCCAGCCTGGTTTTCCGACACCGCCACCCATTACTGGATCAGGGAGCGGCGCTGGACAACCTTATCCTGGTGCAAACGCGCCGCCGCCTAACGTGCCAGTGACGACCCCAGTGCCAAGCATAGCGCCAAACGGCGGTGGTTTCCCACCGGCAACGGTGCCGCACCGTGGTTTTACGCCGGTACCCCAGAGACAGCCACCGACCGCGCGCCCGGCACCATCTTCACCGCCGGTACCAACGACGGCGAACAATAACGGTTATCCTGGACCAAACAGTGGGGGGTCACCAGCGACATCACCGCCAACACAGGGTGCGCCTGGATCAAATAACGGGGGACCGGCAACGGCCCCGACTCTACAACCTACCGCGTCTGGCTCGCATGGTGGTAGCGGTACAGTGGTCGTGCCCGCGCCGACCCATGGTGCCACCCCGCCAACTAGTACACCGACCGAGACAGCGCCACCACCAACGGCAACTTCCATCCCGCCAACACCGACGGCCACGGCGATCCCGGTTACAGTGCTGAGTGGCAACGTGCATTGGACAGTAGCCAACAGCCCCATCACGCTTCCACGTGATACGCTCGTCGCGGCGGGCGCAAGCGTGCAGGTCGATCCGGGGGTCGAAGTCCAGCTTGCGCCGGGGGTGCAGCTGGCGGTTGTGGGGAACCTCCAGGTGCAGGGCACGTCAGCCGCACCCGTCCGCTTTACCGGCCCAAGTGGTCGTTGGGCCGGGATCTTCGGCCAAGTGGGCAGCACAATAAACCTCCGCAATACGGAGTTGCATCAAGCCGGTCAAGGTGGCGTAGCGCTCGGTGCGAACGGTGGTACGCTCCATGTCTACAACTCACTGATCACGGATAGTGGCGGCGGAGTGAGCACCACCGATTCAACCGTCGATATCGAGCATACCCGGATTACGGGGAATAATCTGCCGAGCGCACCTGCGGTCTTGCTCGGGCTGGGAGGCCATCAAACGGCCACGCTGGTCGGGAATATTGTCGGCGGCAATCAACTGAGCCGTGGGACCCCGCAGGTGAAACTGCAGATCGCTGCCAATGGGAGCGGACCATTGCGGATCGAGGGTAACTTGATCACGGCAACCAATGGCACCGGCCTCGATCTGACGACTGCGGCACCACTAGGCGGCACAGTACGATGTAATGGTTTTGTGGGAGGCACAACCGGCTTGGCGATTAACGCGAGCACGCCCTCAAATAAGGGGTTTGGGCTAGCACTCGACACCAACTCGTTTAGCGGCCAGGTCAACTATGGTGCGTCGAGCACGATTGCGTTGAGTGCGGCCAATAATTGGTGGAGCGATCCTTCGGGGCCATATGACGCACAAGCGAATGCCCAGGGTAAGGGCGAGCGGGTGGGGGTGAACCTCCAATTCAAACCCTGGCTCACGGCGCATCCGGCTTGTGCGCCAACACCATAGCATGAGCTTGGAGGGGCGAGCCCTGCCCTTGCAAGCTCACGATCGTCATTGACTCTGCTGGTTTCAGATAGCTATCACCATGTCATAAGGTGGCGGTAATACTGCGGTAAGCAGCGTATATTCGCGATCCCCGGTAGATCATGTATGCTTGCCT
>JACDGP010000106.1 GCA_013821605.1 Herpetosiphonaceae bacterium | reverse complement strand
CCAAACGGTGCTCCAGGCTCTCCTCGTCCGTCACGTCGGGACCAGGAGCCGAAACGGTTGGCTTCAGTCCCCGCGCACATTGCTGTAGAACGGTAATCCGCATCGTGCAATGGAACCAGTCCAAAATATGATCTGCACCCGGGTTGAGATACTCCGGGAGCTTGCGCACGTTGTCTCCACCGTCGGAGAAGAAGGTCACCTGTTGGTTGGCTTGCACCCCCTGCGACTGCAACAGATCGAAGAGTCGGCGCTTGGGCTTCGTGTCAACGCTTTGCACGAGCGCGAAACATTTGCTCGACGGCGGCACGTCTTCCGGGTCATCGCGCCGGAACGACAGAATACTTTTCCCCGCGATCACCTCGAACAGGTTCGCTGTCTTCGCCCCAGTCGTGCCGCGCCGTGCTCGCACAATGCCGCCGTCGATCCCAACCGACAGCGGGCCGTCGGGAATCGGCAAACGGTCCCGTTCTGCCTGACAGCCGTCCACAAACATGGGCTGTTCTGCGCCAAGCGCCTGCTCCTTGCGCCGTGCCGCTGTGAGCGTATGGTTCCGCACAGTGGCCGTGCTGTGCTTCCGGTCGATCGGCAGCACCTCATGGAGTAACTTCGACGTGACCCCATAGGCAGCAAGTGCGGCCCATTTCGTCTCCAGATAGCACAACTCAGGACTGTTCCGTTCGGGGAGGAGTGCTGCGAGCGGTCGAAACGTCTTTGCTGGGTTGGGCTGACAGTCACACTGCTGCCACCGTGGATTGGGCACCGAGACCAGACCGAAGAGGGTGCGGAATGGTGCCGTGCTCGTCTGCTTCAGGTGGCGCTGCTTGCCGCAGTGGGGACACGCACGCTCTTGGTCAAGATAGGCGGCAACCTGCTGGTCGACGATCGTCTGCTGCAACTGCTGCAGGACGTGCTTGCTCTCGTCCAATGTCAGGCCGACCGTTTCGAGCGTCGGTTTGGCACGGACGACGTCGGCGATCTCGGCACGGTACTCCGTTCCATCATCCGAGACAGTGATTAATTGGATGCGGAAGTGCATGGTAGTTCCTTTTTCAATGTGCGCAACGCTGCATTGACTGCCCGGCGGTTGAAGGCAGTAGGTGCATCCTCCAGGCGGTCGTGCATCCGTTCCAGGGCATCCATGAACTCGGTATCCTCGTCAGTCGGCCGTGGCCCACCTTCAACGAAGGCGAGTAGCCGCTGCGCGACCAGCAGGAGATCTTCGCGCGCTTGCTCGATCTCCTCCCAGGAACAGCGTTCTTCGATCAGGTTCCGGTAGCCCCAGGGACCGCCGCAGTCCTCCGGTGGACAATCACCTGCTCCGCCGATGCAGACGGGATAGGTCTTGCTGGGATCGAGCGGGAGCACGCGTTCGAGGCGGATATCATGTTGCCAGAAGTCGCCCATATCGTACTCATAGGCAAAGTGTTCACCGGCCCGTAACTTAAAGGTGGCCAGGGTGACCTCATTCGGATCGTCGTCAAAGCACATACCGCCTTCACGGTAGATTCCGTACTCCTTACCATGGACGCGAAACTGATGTAAATGGAGGTCCTCCCAGCCCATGACTGCTTGGAGGATGTCATGCAATTGGGCGATGGTCGTGGAGCTCGTCACCAGGAGGCGCCGCCAGAGCATGGGGGAGATGTCGCGCAGCGAGACCTTGAGTTGATACACTGTGGCGGGAGCTTGGTTCTTGTCAGCGCCCATGTGTGACTCGCTTGATGGTGGGGACTGCCTCAGCCGGTCATTGGGTCCGTCAAGTTAACGATGTGCAGAAAAACGTTCGTTTTGCTGGTATCACCAAGACTGCCCAACCATAGCCTGTTCGGGACCCTCCTACCTAGTTTCAGCATACCACAGAACTGGTCTATGATATCTACGTACCAGAAGCAGAGCCAGAAGTCCAGTTTCCTGGTACACGTTCCGTCACCATATGCGAGGAGCTGCTGCCATGCTTGTCGGCTATGCCAGAGTTTCGACAATTGATCAGAATCTCCATCTCCAGACGGATGCGCTCCAAGCTGCCGGCTGTGAGCACGTCTTTACCGACACGGTCAGTGGTGCCCGGGTGGAACGGCCGGGGCTCGTGGCAGCGCTGCGCGAGTGTCGGGCAGGGGATATCCTCGTCGTGTGGAAACTCGACCGGTTAGGGCGCTCGCTCCCGCACCTCGTAGAGACGGTCCATACCCTGAGCACGCGTGGCGTCGGGTTCAAGAGTTTGCAGGAACAGATCGATACCACGACCTCCAGCGGCAAGCTGATCTTTCATCTCTTTGCGTCGCTGGCAGAGTTCGAACGTGACCTCATCCGGGAGCGCACCAATGCGGGATTGACGGCCGCACGCGCCAGAGGGAGAAAAGGTGGTCGTCCCAAGGGCGTCGATCAGAAGAAGCAGAAAGCGGCGCAGGCGCTGAAGAAGGAGGGGCGGCACAGCATCCGTGAAATCTGCGACATCGTCGGCATCTCGCGCAACACCTACTACAAGTACACGCAGCTGGATGACCAGACACCCTCACGGAAATGATGTGCGCTGGCGACGAGGGGAGAACCTTGGAGGCCTACACAGAGGTCGCCAGACACACCTACTCGTGTTTCACGGAAGCGGCGAGCATCTGTCCCCTGTCCGGTACCCCCCGACTTTTTTCTGCTCTCCATATGCATCAAGCTTGTGCGAAACCATCCGTTAAGGCATATAGCCGCTGGACGGTCGTCGGATTTGTCCGTCGTTTGTTCAGGTGGGCACACCGCTTCAGGAGACGTTCAATGGTCTGGAGGACGGTGAACAGATGTGCAGCGCTTGCAAGCGCACGGGCGAGTTCGACCACCGAACTGCGGATGAGCTGCGCAGCTTTGACGAGACTGCGCTCGGGGTCACTCCAGCCGCAGGCGGCGATGAGCCAGTGCTGGTATACAAGGGCCAGCAATTTGGCATAGACCTCACAAAGAATGCGCACGGGGTTCGTCGTTCGCCAGTCATCAACGCGGCCGTGACTCTTCCATAATTTAAATAACAGTTCAATCTGCCAGCGCACGCGGGTGAGGACGAGTGCCTCCTCCAGCGTGAGCCGCTCCGGTGGGATGTTCGTAATCACGACATTCCACGCCGCCAACGCCATGGCCGCGCGTGCCGGTGCGCGGCCTTTCTCTTTCGCAGCGGCGCGGAGGCGGCGTCGCCGTTCGTCGGCCACGGCTTGAGGCACCCGGCGGGCCAGCAGGCGGGCGGCCACGGGCTGCTCTTTCCCAACCAGCACGGCCGTATCCCACGCGACATCTGTGCCGCCTCCCTCCAAGACGTCTATTAATGGCTGGGAGGCGTGGCCCGGGAGCCTGAGGCGGCTATTGGATTGTGGGCGGGTGAGCCAGAAGACCCCGGCCTGATCGAGTTCACGCAACATCTCGAGGTCATAGAAGCCGAGATCGGCCAAGCGTAAGCTTCCGGCTGCGGGGATCGCGTGTTGGATGGGCAGCGCGTGATCTGAGGTCCGCCCATGGGTGAGGTCGAGGCCACAGAGTGCGCCAGTGAGCAGGTCAATCTGGACGCCGCATTTGAGGCCCGCCGTACCGTGTGCGGTGTCATTTCCACAGCCACGCCATGTCGTGGTGAGTGCATCGGGCAAGGGAATGGTCGTGCTATCGTGGACCAACACGCTGGTAAAGCGTTGGAGGATCGGGATAGCGACCGGCTGAGTGCGCGCCACGTGCTGCATGCTGGCGGCAAGCACCGCCTCGAGCAGAGCGGCAGTCTTGGCCGTGAAGCGTTGGTCAATGGCTTGCGGTGAGGCCTCGACGCCCACGCGGTGAGCCATCTGCGCCAACTGCTCAATGGTGGCGTCCGGCGTAGCCCACCAACCGAAGACGAGGGTTTGGACCAGGGTGCTCGGCGTAAACTTCGCGCGGTCTGGGCGCTTGACATACGCCTGTTCCTGCGCGACGGCGTCCGTCGTCGTCGTCAAAAGGGGTTGCAATTGGGTACTGATCTGTGCTAGGGTTGTCATATGGCGGCTCCTCATCATAGGTCCTTACATCCTTATGATGCCACAGGAGCTGCCGCTTCCTTTAAGCTTGATGCATATGAGGGGTTAAGCAAAAACCCCCAAGTACCGCCCAAAACTGAGCAGGTGCGCGATTGACAGCAGGTTGATTTCGCCGGTATCATAGAAACGGGCTTACCGCGTGCGTGCCACCCCGACGTACGCACTGGAGGAGCGTTGGAGATTCTGGAGGATCGAGCGGCCTGGGAAGCGACCTTCCGCGCGGGCTGGCTTGCACACTATGCGCGCACCGGCGCGACCGATTTTAAGCGGTACAACCGCCCGACGAACAGTGTTGCACCAGCCGGTGCCGGGGTTGAAATTTCACACAGCCGTCTGGTCCTGATTTCGTCAGCCGGCGGGTACCTTCCTGCCAAGCAGGCCGCTTTTGATGCGGCGAACCCCTTCGGCGACTACACGATCCGGTGCTTCCCCGTAACCACGCCGCTGCTCGACATCGCCTATGCCCATGCGCACTACGACCATACCGCCGTCGACGCCGATGCGCAGGTGCTCCTGCCTCTGGGCCATCTGGCCGACCTCGTGGCCGCAGGGGTGATTGGCAGCCTCACACCGAATATGATCAGCTTTATGGGCTACCAGCCGGACGTTGGTCGCCTGCTCGACGAACTCATCCCAGCGATGCGGGCGGCGGTTCGGGCGGAGGGCGCCGAGGCCGCGCTGCTGGTCCCCAGCTGACCGCTCTGCAGCCAGTCCGTGGGACTGATAGCGCGAGCACTCGAGCAGGACGGGGTCGCGACGACCCTGACGAGTTGGAATGCCGGCGTGACGCGCCTGACCATGCCGCCGCGGGCGACCTTCACGCGCCTGGCGCGTGGTGCGACGCTAGGCCGCCCGGGGGATGCAGCCCAGCAGCGCCGGGTGCTGGAGGCCACGCTGGCCCTGCTCGCACGGGACGCCCCGCTGGAGCCGGTGCAACTCGACGAGCGCCTCGAGCGATAGGCCGGGGCGGCCAGCCGCAGATGAGCACGACGGCCGACGTTGATCGGCGCTGTTTGCCCGCGCTTGGACTGGCTACCGCTGTCATGCAACCTACATGCAGAACGGATACAGCTAAGGAGCTATGACAACGCCAGAGCAATGTGGGAGCACTCATACGACGGTTACCGCACGAGCCGGGTCGGCCACGCCACTGCTGGAGCACGGCGACTATGGCGAACCCTCGGTGTTCACCCCAGAAAACCTGCTGCACGAGGCACGGCGGCAAAAGAAGCTCTCCCATCAGTCCGTGCCGGCGATCTGTGCCTTCGATCCGGATGGGGACATGCTCGACTACCTACAAGCGACAGGCCGTGCACGGCGACATCTGGCCTGGGCCTGCTATCACACCGAGCTCTACACCTTCGAGCACGACGGCATCACCATGAGCCTGATCGGGCGCGTCGTCGGCGCGTCGTTCGCCGTGCTGGTGGCTGAGGAGTTGTTCGTCTCCGGCTGCCGTCTGCTCATCAGTATCACGTCAGCCGGGCAGATTGTGCCGCTCGGTCCTCCGCCCTATATCGTGCTGCTGGAGCGGGCGCTGCGCGATGAAGGCACAAGTTATCATTACCTCCCGCCCGCGCGCTACAGCACACTGCGCCCGGAGCTCCGCGCCATGCTGTACAGGACCTGGGACCAGCAACGGCTGACGCTGCACATCGGTGCGAGCTGGACGACCGATGCACCTTTCCGTGAAACGGCAACCACCATCGCTGCCTACCGTGAGGAAGGCATCGTTGCGGTGGAGATGGAAGCGGCGGCGCTCTATGCGCTTGCCGAGGCGAAACAGTATGAAATCATCTGCTTTGCGCACGTCACCAATCAAATGGCGCAACAGGGAGACGACTTCGAGAAGGGACCGGACCAGGGCAGCCACGCCGCCCTCACCGTCATCGGCCAGGTCGCCCGCATCTGGCGCAGCAACCGCGCCGAACCAGCTTGAACGCCGTCGTGGTGACCTCGAACGAGCGAGACGGTCGCCAGCGGGCGTCTCAAGGGACGAGCAAGGCTTCCTGTGCGTGTGGCGGCCAGCGATGGTGACCTGCTCCAGCGTGTGCCGTGCTTGGTGGGCCGTTGCCGACGTGGCACCGGTTCTGCCGATTGCTCGTCTTTAATGCCTTTGTTCTTTTTGCATTGCTTTGCGTCACGATCTCGATGCAGTTGCGGGAACGAGACGAGCAGGACCAGGGCGGTGTCTCCATCGTCCAGGTGGTGTATCGCCCGGGCTGGGGATGGCCCAAGACCTGCTCTGGGAGGTTCAATGGCACTGTCCGTCTATACGCGTAGACTGAGGAGTTGGGCGTACACACACGTTCCCGGCCTCCGGCAGCTCTGGGCGCGGACAACCCGCGAGGTTGTCGAGCAGCAGGAGATCCCGTGGGCAGACCTCAGAACACCGCTGCGGGCATGCCGGGTGGCGGCGATTACGACAGGTGGCGTTCACCTGCTCGATCAAGTGCCATTCAACATGCGGGACCCGCAAGGGGACCCCAGCTCCCGGATCATCCCGGCTGGGACGCCACACTCCGGTCTGACGATAACTCACAACTATTATGATCACCGCGATGCTGAGCGCGACCTGGATATCCTCTTTCCGATCGCGCTGCTGGCGTCGCTGGCCGAACGCGGCGTGATCGGCTCCGTGGCCGATTGTTACAGCTTCATGGGGCACATCGCGGGCGCGCACGTGATGACATTGGCTCAGCGGAGCGCACCCGAGGTGGCGCGACTGCTCAAGCAACAGCAGGTCGACGCGGTGCTGCTGACGCCTGCCTGAGGGCTGTGCAACCAGTCCGTGGGACTGATCGCGCGCACAATTGAGGCGGCAGGTATCCCAACGGTGAGCATCATGCTCCTTCGCGAGATCGCCGAGAAAGTCAAGGCGCCCCGTACGCTCCTGCTGCGCTGGCCCTTTGGTCATCCGCTGGGGGAGCCAGGCAACCGCGCACAACAGTTGACCGTGCTCCATGCCGCGCTCACCCTGCTGGTCGAAGCGACGGTCCCCGGCACCATCGCGGAGCCGGGCTATCGGTGGCGACGTGAACACTACACCGAGCCGGGCGCGTGGCCGGCCGGCATCACCCAATGAAACAGCGGGTCTCCGGCCAAGGACGAGCTGACGATGCAGACGTCAGGTGCTGGCTAGCATGCCGATCGGCACAGGCTCTACCACCTGACGCTGTTGCTACCGCCGTCTCTCGTGTTATTGGTCCAGTCACTACTCGGACGTTCTAGCATGCACACAGAGGCGGTCGAGACCATCGTGATTGGCGGGGGCCAATCTGGACTAGCCATGAGCTACTATCTGACGGCGCAAGGCCGCCAGCATCTCGTGCTTGAACAAGCACAGGTCGGTGAAAGCTGGCGCAATAAGCGCTGGGACTCGTTGCGGCTCGTCGGCCCCAACTGGACGCTCCAACTCCCTGGCTTCCCTTACCAGGACAACGATGCCGATGGCTTCATGACCAGGGACGAGATTGTTGCCTACCTCGAACATTACAAGCAGTTCGTTAAGCCTCCGTTGCGCGAAGGGGTGCGCGTCACTGCGGTCGAACAACAGCCGGATGGGGCAGGCCTGCTGGTACGAACGGAGACCATGCTCTTCCAAGCGACGCAGGTGGTGGTTGCGACGGGCGCGTATCAGCATCCCCGTATCCCGGTCTGTAGTGCCAACCTACCTGACCACCTCCGGCAGCTAACGCCCAGTCACTATCGTCGACCTGCCGCGCTGCCGCCCGGCGCTGTCCTGGTGGTGGGGAGTGGCGAATCGGGCTGCCAGATCGCGGAGGAGCTACGGCGAAGTGGGCGCACGGTCTATCTATCCGTCGGGCGCGGCTGGTGGGTGCCTCGCCGCTACCGGGGCAAGGATATCGTCTGGTGGATCGACGCACTGGGTGGATTTGACCAGACGGTCGACACGCTACCAGGTGGTCATGCCAAAGTCGCGGCACCAGGACCGCAATTGACCGGAGCTAATGGTGGGCATGACCTTAACCTTCATACCTTGGCACGGGCCGGCGTCGTCTTGGCGGGCCATCTGCAAGGCGTGCAGGCGGGCAAGCTGAGCTTTGCGCCGGATCTCGAAGCCAACATCGCTAGCGCCGATGCACAAGCCGCCAGCTTTCTGCAAGCTATTGACGATTTTGTTGAGACACACGGGCTGGATGTTCCCACCGAGGCTCATCCAGTGGATCTGCATAGCACTCGGCACCAGATGGATAATGTATTGCACGAGCTTGATCTCGGACGTTCGAACGTTACCAGCATCATCTGGGCGACGGGCTACCACCTCAACCTTAACTGGATTCATCTCCCCGTGTTAGACCAGGATGGCTACCCCACTCACCACCGTGGCGTCAGCACGTGGCCGGGGCTGTATTTCCTGGGCTTCGAATGGCTGTACAAAGGCAAGTCGCATCTGTTCAACGGCGTCGGCGACGATGCCGCGTACCTAGCTGAGAAAATCGCTGTGCGAGCTACGGCAACTTCTCTAAAATCGTCTTCCGCATCATCCACATCGCTAGCCCTGGAAAGAAGCGCCCCATCGTTGCCGAAAAGCGATTAGGCAACCCTGGAATGAGCGTACGCTGTCGCTTCTGTACAGCTTGAAAGATGTACTCGGCCAAACGCTCGGGCGGCATCCGCCGGTTTTCGCGGCGGTTATCGGGGCTATAGCGGCGTGCATGCGCCGTACGCGTCGGCCCGGGAAAGACTGTTAGCACATGTAGGTCAGGCCGACCAACCGCGAGGCTGCGCGCATACACGGCCAAGCCATCTTTACTGGCAGCATACACCGGCGCACCCGGATAGCCAACAAAATGTGAGAGCGAAGAAAGAAAAACCACTGATCCACCGGTCTGGAGCTGCTGCCCACGGAGCAACGCGGGCATCAAAAGGAGCGGAGCGAGCAGGTTAACATCCAGCACCGCTTGCTGCTGAGCGAGATCAGAGCTGGCAAAGTGACTGACCGAGTTGATCCCGGCATTATGGATCAACACATCAATCAGCGGTCCGGCACGGAGTTCAGTCACCACCCGTATGATGTCGTCGGGCTGGCCGAGATTGGCGAGCAGAAAAGTAACAAGAGTTCCCGCCGTCTCAAGCTGCGCCGTGGTAGCCGCCGAGCGTTCGGGGTCGCGATCAATACCCGTAATCTGATAGCCCGCCCTGCCAAAGCGCAGAGCGAGCGCGCGTCCAATGCCATCGGCTGCCCCGGTAATGACGCAGTGCTTCATTGGAAGCGCCGGCCCATCAGCCGATCAACGAGCCATGCACCATGACGACCGCCGAAGCGTGCCAACCGGTTTGCGCTGCCGAGCATGCTGAAGGGTTTACCACGCTGAATCGCCGTGACGATCTGCGCCGCGACCAGATCTGCTGCCGGAAAGCGCGCCCAGCCGAGCCGATCAAGCGGAGCACCGCTTTTGGCATGCATGGCTGTCCGCGTTGCACCGGGCGCGATTACCTGAATCGTCGCCTGTCCCCGCAACTCGGGCCTAAGATTATAGGCAAAGCTTTCGAGCGCCGCTTTGGTCGCACCATAGACAGCATACTCAGGCGTCGGCAACACTGCGGCGACCGAGCTTATAAAGACGATTGTGCCCTGTGTGGCGATGACGTAGGGCAACAGCCGGTGCGTTAGTGCAATCGGCGTACGCAGGTTAACAGCGACTACCGCATGGATACTGGCCTCGGGTTGGTCCTGCAACGTGCCATAATAGCCGACCGCGGCATTATGAATCAGCAGATCGAGGCGCTCGACCTCCTGCTCCTGGAGAAATCGCGCAATGATGTCCGGCGCATCCACCTGGGTCAGATCGGCAGAACAATAGGTTGCCGGTCCGAACAGATCCCTGTCCAGCTCGGCCTGTGGTCGTCGTCCGATCAGGATCAGCCGCTTGCCTAGCCGGTGGTAGTGCTGCGCGAGGGCTCGACCAATACCATCGGTCGCACCTGTGATCAAGATCGCATCCGCGCTCTGGCTCAATGATGTACCTGTGCACGCCCGGCATTCTGGAGGCGGCGTTGGACTGCTAGCGAGGGAGTTGAGTAGCGCATCTTCTCCCGGAGGAACGCCTTCACCAACTCGCTGTTGGAGCGCCGCCCAAAGAAGTGCGCTTGGTAGGCACCACTGCCCATGAAGCCCGTATCGCGCTTGAGCAGGCCGAGACGCAGCTTATTGGCGGGCAGGTGGTTCTTGCCTTTGAGGATCTCTTGGAAGGCATGTGGTACCCAATCAACCGACGCAAAGAGCGCTTTGATGGCGGCGACCGCGCGATCAACAGCCACTTCGTCCGCCGGATCGGTCTGCTCGATCAGCTGGTCGATCACATTTGTCACCTGATCGAACTGCGCAAAGCCCCCACCGACCAACCGCAAGCCGCGAATACGCGCGAAATAGTCCGCGCGGCTGGTCGCCTGAACGCGCGCACTGGTGAGCTTGACATACTCCAGATACGCCCCCAGCATCCAGACCACCGAGTAAACGGACCACAGCTTATAGTTAGAGAAGGACTTATAGGCATTCGCAACCAGCCGGTCGTTGGAGCGAACGAAGGATAAGGTCGTTTGATCAAGCGGCTCAAAGCGTTGCGGCGAATAATCACCGGCGCTCTGCGCTTCGATTAGCGCGTTTGCGACAAGTGCCACACTCATAAAGGTCGTATACAGACCTTTCGAAAAGAGCGGGTCAATAAAGCCAGCTGCATGGCCCAGCAAACAAAAGCGCTCGCCAAACAAGTGCGTTGATGAATACTGCAAGCGCTCCGTGCGCGTCCAGCCCCGCACTGCCTTGGCCTCCCGAAACTGCGCCTGCATGCTGGGATACTGGCCGATAAACGCGTAAAACTCTTCCTCCGGACTGAGATCTGGCCGGGCAGGATGAATACGCGGATCGACCTGCAAGCCGACGCTACACAGCGGATTTGTTGACCGTGGATGGTTATTAAAGGGAATAACCCACAGCCAACCCCCATCAAACACATGGTGCAGCGTACCCTGTGAAAGTGGGAATGGAATACCATACTCCTGCCGGGGCGCGCCGACATCATTGAAGCACGGCACGTCGACCATGTGCGTAAAGATCGCTCGCGAATGCGCCTGCAAATTCGTGTCCCGCAGTCCGAACTTCTCAGCCAGGATCGAACGAAAGCCGCCAGCATCCACGACATACTGCGCATGGTACTGGTGACCTTGATCAGTGATCACCTCTACACCATCAGGGCTAGTCTGGACATCGCGGATGCGGGTGTTTTGCAGCACCGTCGCACCATACGAGATGGCGACGGCCGTGAGGAAGTAGTCGCTGTCCTGCCGATACAGGTGAAGTTCGTGGCCATGCGGCTGTTTCGGGATCACCGCTTGCAGTGATTGGGCCACCTGCTGCTCCTCACCCGGACGATGGTACAGGAAGCTGAAATGCCGTTTGACGCCATGCGACGTGCCGATATGCGAGAAATAATTCTCCGAGCTGAAGTATGCCAGCTCCGGCACGTCATAAAACTTGGCCATCGCCCGCAACACCTCAGAGGTTTCGAGAATCATCGACTCACCGACCGCAAACTTGGGATGCGTACCGCCCTCGAAGACAATGACGCGCAGCCCCTGACGCGCCAGAATCGCCCCGAGCGTCGACCCTCCGATACCGGAGCCAATAATGGCTACGTCGAACGTGCCCTGCGCGCTGTCCATGGTCTCAACCTCGTGTGGAAGTACGTGTATATGTGAGAATACCACGAAACGCTAGGTGCGCGGCACGGCCACGACAACCTCCGAACTCATCCCCACCGCCGCTATGACCTCAGCATGTTGAAGCACCCACCCATCATGAAGGAAATCGCGGAGTATAATCGGACGACAGCCACCGAGCCGCGCCGGGTTACAGGCGTAGATTTGCGACCAACCCCACGAGACGAGGCGCGTGGGGAGTGTTTGACCATAGGTCAGGCTGGCCAAACAGAGCTTCCCATCAGGCCGCAGCACGCGCCGCGTCTCCGCCAGCAGCGCCTCAATATCTTCTGTTGATAACAGATCGAGTACATAGGCCGATACAAAGCGGTCGATAC
This sequence comes from Herpetosiphonaceae bacterium, assembly GCA_013821605.1. Taxonomy (GTDB): domain Bacteria; phylum Chloroflexota; class Chloroflexia; order Chloroflexales; family Kallotenuaceae; genus JACDGP01. Next base: position 8,472 of record JACDGP010000106.1, on the reverse strand, counting down.
TGCCGTCCCTGGCCGGTAGCTGCAGAACACCACCCGTCTGGGACACCACGGCACGGTCGCACCATGGCGCAATCTTGGCTGAAGCTAAATGCACCATCGTCGTACTCAGGTCGACACCATAATAGGACGCATACTGCGGAAGATGCTGCCCTAGCAATGCAGCGGCGAGGCGGCCTGTACCACAGCCAAATTCGAAGACGGCGCTGGCGTGTTCAAAATCGGCGTGGCGGATGAGCTGTGCGACGGCGGGGTCTTCATAACGAGCACCACGATCTTGTCGCGCCCCCACATGATCATAGAGGGTTTTGATCTGATCACGGCTTAGCATCGGCCCGTCCTTTAGAATAGACAAAAAGCGGTCCACTAGATTTGACAGTGCATGCATCATACATCAGGAGACATCGATGGTCGATAAAGTGCTGCGTGTACCTAAGGAAAAGGTCCTCGCACCCATTGCCACCCACCTTGCGCCACGCATCCATCCGACGACGATCACACTGATTGCCTTTGGCTTCGGGCTCGTTGCCAGCGGGGCCGTGTGGCAGCGAGCCTATGGTCTCGGCGTCAGCTTATGGCTCATCAATCGCGTGCTGGATGGACTGGATGGTACTGTCGCTCGCCTTAATGGGAAGCAGAGCGACCTCGGTGGCTACATTGATGTCGTGCTCGACCACGTGATCTACGCAACGTTGCCCATTGCCCTCGTCCTCGCGCAACCCTCGGTCGCCGCTTGGCTGAGCTTAACTGCGCTGCTGAGCAGCTTTTATATCAACGGTGCCTCCTGGATGTTTTTAGCGGCGCTCCTCGAAAAACGGCGGGCTGGCGCGAGTGCACAGGGCGAGTTGACGACCATTACTATGCCCGGCGGCTTGATCGAAGGAACGGAAACCGTCGTTTTTTATGCGCTCTTTCTCCTATTTCCTGGGGCAACCACGCTGCTCTTCAGCCTCATGGCCGTGCTGGTATTCACCACCATCGTCCAGCGCCTAGTGTGGGCGCTCCGGCATCTACAGTAACCGCTATTTATACCAACACCTCGAAAAGATGTTCCGGCGGAAACTGCACGTAGACCAGCGCGCCAACCGGCGGTTGTGGCACAGTTTGATACGCTTTAATTCGCACGTCGTCCGCGCCGATTGCTACGTGGTAGAGGGTGAACTCGCCATTATAGGCCACATCCTGCAGGGCACCGGGCACAGCATTTGGTGCCGACGCGTCAAGCAAGCGTAGGTGCTCGGGTCGGATCGCGAAGGTCGCCGCGTGTGACGGTTCCCCATCACCCGCTACCTGCAACGCCCCCCACGGCGCAAGCAGCTGTGCTCCTTCGACCCGTCCAGTTACAAACGTCGAAATACCCATGAAGCGCGCGGCAGTTTGCGTCGGCGGCCGCTGAAACAACGTTTCGGGTCGGTCGATTGCTTCGATCATGCCATCTAGGAGGAGCGCCGTCCGATCCGACATCGCAATCGCCTCTTGGAGATCATGGGTTACCAATAAGGTCGTGATGCCGAGTTCGCGCTGAATACGACGGATCGTTTCCTGGAGCGTATGGCGGATCGCGGTATCGAGGCTGCTGAGGGGCTCGTCCAGCAGCAACACATGTGGCTCGACAACCAGTGCGCGCGCTAGGGCGACGCGCTGTTGTTGGCCACCCGACAACTGACCAGGAAATTTGCGTTCGATCCCCGGCATTTCGACCAATTCAAGCATGCGTCCGACCTCGGATCGCATCTGCTGCTTGCTCGCGCCCCGCAGCTTGAGACCAAAGCCGATATTGTCGGCGACGTTCAAGAACGGAAACAGGTACGCCTTCTGGAACATGAGTACCGCGCCGCGTTGGTGGGGCGGCACATGCAGCAGGCTTTGCGCACCAAAGCGCACATCACCACTATCCGGCTGCTCAATGCCCGCGATGATCTTTAAGACCGTCGACTTGCCGCTGCCTGAGGGACCCAGCAATGCGACCAACTCTCCGGGATGAACATCGAGTGATAGACCCGCCAAGACGGGCGCGGCTTGAGTAGCAAAGGCCTTATGCAGCCGATCAAGCACAATGCGCGTCATAGCGTGATGCCGCTTTCACCATGCACCCGATCCGTTGCGAGATAGCGCGACGTCGCAATCAAAATCACGACCACTGGAGTGACGAAGATCAGTGACAGTACAGCAGTGGCCTGGGGATTGCCGCCAGCGACCGTTGAGAAGAGCAAGATGGGCAGGGTGAGCACTTGACCGCCACCGATCAAAAAGGTCAGCAGATATTGGCTCCAAGAGATCAAGAAAGCAAACAAGGTCGCGACGACGATGCCAGGAAAGATCAAAGGCAGCGTAACGGTCCAGAAGACCTGGACCCGGCTGGCACCCAATACCAGCGCTTGATACTCGTAGTGTGGATCATAGCGGGCGAAGACGCTTGACAGGGTAAAGACGACATAGGGCAGCACCGGGATGAGATGGACAAGGGCGACGCCGAGGACCGTGCCTGCTAGCCCCGTCCGTAGAAAAAGAATATTAAGGCCGATGCCGGTCGCCACCGGCGGGACGACCGTCGGCACGAAAAGCAGCATATACACGACACTCTTGCCCCGAAAAGGCCGCATACCCAGGGTGCGTGCTGCCGGATAGCCCACGAGGAGCGACAAGCAACTCACGACCGTGCCGATTTCGAGACTGAGGATCAGCGCCTGCCGGGTACGTACATCAGTGAGCTGGCGCAGGAAGGCTGTCGCACTCCAATATGATGGGATGAGTTGCGGGTAAAAATAGCGCGTCGAGAAGCCATACAAACCGAAGATGACCACTGGCGCAAACAGCAGAAGCCCTGCCAGCACCAGGAATATGTTCCACACGAACCGGCGCATCACGACGCGCTCCGGTTACTCAATATGCGACCGAGCAGCGCGACGACCAGGACGACCAGTGCCATAATCACGCTGATCGCCATGCCCTCGGCGCGGCTATGCAGATCAGGATTCGCAAAGAACTCGAGCGCCAGCACCGAGAGCATGCGCGGGAATTGGACCCCCAGCACCGCTGGCACCTCGTACGCACCAAAGACATATGCAAACACGAGCAGCGCGCCGGCACTAAGGCCAGGCAATACCAACGGCAGCGTCACATAGCGCAAGCGCTGCCAACGCGTTGCACCTAAATTTTGGGCTACCACGCCAAAGGCGTGAGGCTGTGAGCGTAGGATCGAAAGCAGGATCAGCACTAAAAACGGCGTTTCCTTCGTGATGTAATCAAGAATAATCCCGATGCCATAGCGATCACGAACCAGCACCGGAAAGTCAGCGGGCATGCCGATCAGATGGAGAGCGGTCGCAACCCGCGCCAGCAGCCCACTCTGCACTAGCAGCAGACTCAGCCCAATCGCCCAGACCAGATGCGGAAACGACAGGTTGATATTCAAGATCATCAGGCCACGCGTCGCACCGCCCAGCCGGTCACCAAACAGCATCACGACCAGCAGTGCTCCCGCCCCAGCCAGGAGCGTCGCGGCACTACAAACCCAGAGTGAAAAACCGAAGCTGATCCAAAAATCATGGGCCACATTGCCACCGCCGAGGATGTTGCGGTACGCACTTAATGTCAGGGTCCTCTGACCGAGAAATGGCAGGTAGCCGAGGCTTTGCGCAACACCATAGACGACGCTGGTGCCGAATAGCACCGCGATCAAGCCGAGTGCTGGCGCGAGCGTGAGCGCGATGACGAGCCGCTGCCACCAACGCTGGTGGGTGGCAGCCGCCGTCGCGCCACTTCTTATTTGGCCTGCAATACCTTCTTTTGCCATTCTTGCTCAACAAGATTCTGGTATTGCTGGGGCATATCGCTGACCAGGACTTTCGCCAGCTGATTGGCGTCAGTCGCTGACGGTCCGAGCTTGCTGGCAGCATCCTGCAAGGCCTTGGTCTGGTTGGCGTCCGTCACTTTCGTCACATCAATGCCATAGCCTAGACCAAAGCCGTTATTGGGCAAAATCTGTGCAGCCTGCAGATCGGGCTCAAGGATCAGGTTGGCGAGCACGAGCGCCGCTGCTTTGTTTGGCGCGTTGGACGGGATGCCCAGATAGTTGAAGTCACCAATCATGTTCTTATCGAAGACGAAGGCGCGTGCGGTAGGCGGCACTTTGCCATCCTTGATCAACGGCCCGGCTCCAGCAATCGCTTGCGTGCTACTGAAATCGATCTCGTTGTTGGCGAAGAGGCTATGCAACTCGTTCTCATCCTTGGCATATGTCGCGCCCTGACGCCACAAACACGGCTTCAGATCGTTGAGGAACTGCCACAGCTTGGGCGACCACTGATCCCACAGCGCTTGGTTGAATGTGCCCGACCACTGCTCCGGACCGCCGCTAAGCTCGTACAGTGCCTGCTTAACAAAACGTGTGCCTTGAAAGGCTCCCGGGCCCGGCGCAATATACGTCACGCGACCTTTATGGTCGCAGGCATACTCTTTGAGCGCTGCATACGAACGCGGCAGATCCGACGCTTTCGTCCGCGCCTCATCATAGATAAACTGCAGCTCAGCCGATGACCACGGACTTTCCATCCCTCCAATTGGGATGCCGAAATCAAGATTCAGCGCCTTGTTATCATAGTTGACCAGCTTGCTGTTGGGCAACTGCCGATTCCAACCATCATAGAGCATGTTGGCTTGCTTGAGCGAGGCGAAGTTCTCCCCATTGATCCAGATGACATCGACCGCACCCAGATCTTTGCCTGCCTGCTTCTCACTCAACACTTGGTTGACGGCGTCGACGGTATCAGCGACTGGCACCCGGTTGAGCGTCACGCCGTAGTGATCTTTGAGCGCCTTGCCATAGAAGGCATCAACGAAGCGGTTGATGCTGTCGGCACCGCCATACATATACCAGTTGACGGTCTTGCCTTTGGCAGCGGCAAGGACGCTGGCCCAGTTGTTCAGATCAAAGTTTTCGGCGGGAGAGGCGGTGCTCGCTGCCGGGGTCGTAGCTGCCGACACACTCGCCTGAGCGGTTGCTGCGGTGACGGTCACGCCAGCTGTGGCTGGACTCGTTTCTGTTTGGGCCATAGCCGGCGCGGACGGACTCATCACCGCCGTGGCGGGTGCAGTCGTGGGCGCGGACGTGGCTGCAGGAGGTGTGCTGGCCACGGGAGCCTGACCGCAGGCGACCAGCATCGACATCAGGCTGAGCAACGCGAACAACGGGCGGGAAATGGGGCGAGCCGCTGGGGCCATGGGTGCTCCTTTTCAGCAAATGTACTCGTAGTGTACTTGAAAAGCATGGCTACGATCAGGCCAATCCCATGTGCTACGGACTAACCGAAGCGGACAATACCGCAGGTGCAGCTACCTCGAACGTGCCACCCCGAAGCCGTTGCCATGCCGTCTCTGCTCCATAGCGAGCGAGGTCAAGCAGTTCGATATGGAAGGCTGGCAACGTTTCGCGCACATATTGGTCGGCCACTTTCTGAATCGCGCCTGACAGCGTGGGGTACGGATACACCAGCCGGAACAGCTTATAGAGCGAGATGCCTTCGGTAATCGCAAGCGTGAAAAACGAAATCATTTCAGATGCGCGCGGCCCGACGATGGTTGCGCCCAGGATGCGTCCCGTCAGCCGCAGGGCGTACACCTGTACGAAGCCGTGGGTGAGCCCTTCGGTATAGCCTTTATCGGTCTTGGGCAGTTCAAAGCGCAGTGTCTTGATCAGCTTCGGATGGTATTTCTTGGCGATCTGGTCGGGCATCAACCCAACGTTCGCTACTTCCGGATCGCTGAAGGTAGCGTTTGGATACAACGGCTCTTGCCCGAACGCGGGCAGCCACGGAAACGCGATCCGCTGCACAACCCTCCTCCCCTGGGCGTTCGCCGAGTGCGTCCAGAAGGAGGTTGGCGTAACGTCGCCGATGGCATAGATCCCGGCCACGCTGGTCTGACCATGGCTACTGACCTCAATGCCGGTCTTGGGGTCAAACTTCACGCCAGTCTGCTCTAGTCCAATCGTGTCGATGTTACGTTGACGACCAGCCGCAATCAGCACCTTCGTTACCCCGCTAAGCTCGACTGGACCTTGCGGGGTTTTGATTCGGAGCGTTTCTGATATCTCATCGTAGTGTGTAGCGAGCGCATAATAATAAACGTCGATCCCACGTTCCCGCAGGGCCACATCCAACGTTTCCGAGGCGGCAATTGGGCTTTTGTTAAAAACCCGATCCGTGTTCGTAATGATCGACACACGTGTACCCAGGTCACGGAAGGCAAAGGCCATCTCCAATCCGATCGGGCCCGAGCCAATGATCGCTAAATGCGCCGGCGCTGTGGGCAACTCGAAGATGTTTTCGTTCGTCAAGGTGCGGTGCGACGGTAGACCGTCAACTTTCGGCAGCGTGGGACGTGAGCCAGTCGCAATCACAATGTTGTCGCCTGTCAACTCACGCGTGCTGCCATCATCGAGCTGCACCGCTACTTGCTTCGCGCCGACGAAGCGCGCGGTGCCGTGGAAGAAGGTGAGGTGTTCAGTCTGCTTGACCTGCTGTGTTTCTTCGTCGCGTAGATCGTCGCGCTTGTGCCGAACCGTCGCCAAGACCGCCGCCGCGTCTGGCTGCGTCCCATGCTGTTCGCCCGCCTCGTGGATCAGTGTTTTCGATGGCACGCAGCCAACATTCGTGCAATCACCGCCGACCGCCCGTGCTTCGATCAAGGCAACCTGCTTGCCTAACTGTGACAAGCTGATTGCTACCGTAAAGCCCGCCGAGCCCGAGCCGATGACGATCGTTGGATAGTGTGATCCTGTCATACTCAACCTTTTGCTAGCCGCAGGTTCCTCTGCAGCGACGATAAAAGCCCCAGCTCAGCCACGCTGTTCACGCCGCTTGACGAAGCGTGCGATCACGAGACTGAGCACAAAAATAACTGCCGAGATAGCGAAAACACGGAGATCGAAGGAAGGCAGACCATGTGAAAAATCACCATGCAGCGACGCACCCGCCACAACGACCGCGATGGTACCGGGGAGCGAGCCGATAATGGTTGCAAGCAAAAATGCCTTCCAGTCAACGCGCAGCACGCCGCATAGATAGTTGACGAAATCGTACGGCAAAAAGATAAAGCGCATCGTCAGCACCGTCGCGAAGCTGTTGTTGCGCAGCCGCTCAGTATAATGTTCAACGATCGCTTTGGTGCGTTCCCCATCCAGCAAGCGTTCACCCAAGAAGCGCCCAACAAAAAAAGCCAGCAGTGCCGAGAGGTTGCTGCCAATGAGCGTATATACGACGCCCCACACCGGGCCGAAGACTAATCCTGCCCCCAGCGTTAGGACCGTTGCCGGAAACAGGATCAGCGGTCGTAGTGTGTAGAGCACAACGAACAGCAGCCCCCCGAACATGTTCGACTTCAGCACGGTGATGACTTGTTGCAGAACCGCCAGGGGCGACAGATGCTTGCTCAACGCATACCACTGGTAGCCGCCGAGCAGCAGGAGCCAAAACAGGAGTGCCACGATCTTCTGCCAGTGCTGCCGCCAAAACGACGGTCGCCTTTCAGCTACTGCCACCTTCACCTGCGGAATATGTTGTGGCATCAGTGCGCCGCCAGCATCGCATCCTCCTCGACGCGGTCGGTCGGCATCGCCTCCCGTGCCATCTCCAGATAGTGCCGAATCATCAGCGCCGCTGCCGCCCTATCCCAGGCCGCGCTCACCAATTGCTTTGTACTGCCAGCTCGTGCATCACCTGTCGCAAAGACCCCCGGGAGATTGGTCTCGAAGTTTGGCGTAGTCGTGATGAAGCCATACGTATTGAGTTCAACGGTCCCCTACAGAAACGCGGTATTCGGCTGCAGTCCAATGAAGATAAACACTCCGCAGGATGCACCTCCTTCTGGCCCGAAGCCACATCCCGCACCACGACACTCGTTAGCTTTTCCGCGCCCTGAAAGGCCGCTACCGCTGTTTGGTAGCGTACCGAAATCTTGGGATCGTCGAGCACCTTTTGCTGGGCACCCTTGCTTGAGGTGAGCTTTGCTTCATTGGTCACGATCAGGACGTGACTAGCAAATTTCGTAGGGAAGACCGCTTCCTCGGTCGCGCTGTTGCCACCGCCAACCACGAACACTTCCTGACCACGATAGAACGGCTCATCACAGGTCGCGCAAAAATGCGCCCCTGCCCCGGTGAAATCCTCCTCGCCCGGCACCCCTAACCGCCGGTAGGTCGAGCCCGGCGCGAGCAACACCGTGTAGCAGCGTACCTCATTGCCATCCGCGAACTTCACCACGCGATACTGCCCATCTACTGCCACCTCCGTTACGTCCACCGCTTCCAGGAGTTCCACGCCGAAACGCCTGCACTGCGCCACCAAGCGGTCAGCAAACTCGCTACCGCCGACACCTTCGGGAAAGCCCGGATAGTTGTCCAGCCGCTCGGTTACGCCGGCCTGCCCTCCTAGTCCGCTCCGCTCAACCACGAGCGTCTCGATACCTTCGCGCGTC
>JACDGP010000235.1 GCA_013821605.1 Herpetosiphonaceae bacterium | reverse complement strand
TGTATGAACTCCGTCGGGAAATCCGGGACCTGCGACAGGGGCTGAGCACCACACCAGTAGCCCCCAAGCACACATCGCAAACATCTATCTAAGGAGGGCACTGTCTTGAGCGCGTTATATCTGTGCCGATCTCGGCGACGATGATCTGCGCGATCCGCCGATTGATACCCGGGATCGTGTCCAGCAACGTGAGTGCGGTCGCCTCCGCTTGCAAGCGGGCGTCGAGTTCCGTCGTCACACGTGCCTCGGCCTCCTCCAAGGCATCGATCTGGCCAAGCAGTTCAGCGAGCAGAAACGCGTGATGCGGACGGAACTGCCCTTGGAGGGCCTGTTCGAGCTCCTGCCGTTTATTTTGCAGGCGACCGCGTGCCAGGTCCGCCAGTCGCTCGGGGTTGGTTTCGCCAGCAAGTAACGCGGCGAAGATGGCACGCCCCGAGACACCCATCACGTCGGTGGCCACCATGGCGAGCTTGAGGTTGGCATCCTCCAGGACCTTGTGCAGCCGATTGACGAGCCGCACCCGATCATGCACCAGTTCACTCCGGTAACGGGTTAGGTCGCGGAGTTCACGCAGTGGGCGCGACGGGATAAAACTGCCGCGTAGCAGACCGTGGCGCAACAATGTGGCGATCCAGGCGGCATCGTAGGTATCCGTCTTGCGCCTGGGGACTGCCTTCATGTGTTGGGCATTCACGACCAGCAGTTCGAACTGGTCGACCGCCTCCAGCACGTTGTACACTGGGCGCCAGTAAATACCGGTCGATTCCATCGCGACATGGGTACAGTCGGCGGCGCTCAACCAGTCGCTGAGACGCAAAAGATCGGCTGTGACGGTGCTAAACGTACGCAGTTCCTTGTGCGGTTTGCCACTGGGGTCTGGGATGATCAGGCAGGCGACGACCGTTCGCTTGTGGACATCCAGGCCGCAGGCACGTTCAACGACAACATCCATCGTACCCCTCCTGAAATACATTGGACCGGCAACAGGGGCGTCTGCCTCAACAGAGTTTCTGCTGCGTGCTTCCCGTGTGGGAGCGACAGATGGTGGTGCCTTCAGACGCCCGGGATCAACTTTTTAGCGAGTTCACGACACCAATTATGCTCGACCTCTGTTTGTTGCCGTAGTCCACGCACCAGTATAAACATTTTCATGTGATGGTGGTGACCGAGCCGGTCATGAAGCTTTTTATGCGGATGCGCGAAGTAGCCAGCGCAACCCCCTACGGCTATTGAGATAAGCTGTCGATCAACGCCTGCGTGTTCCTTGCTGCTTCCCACGCTCCCACACCTTGTTGCAGCGCCTGTCCTCGCTCCCAGGCTTGACGAGCACCCGCTATATCAGCACGGGTCAAAAGCATGCGACCGGCCTCAACATCAAGCTCTGCTACAACCAGCGGTTTATCAGCCATAAAGGCCAGTTTACGGGCTTCGGGCATCATCGCCTCGGCTTGCTCCCATTTCCCCATCGATACATAAAGTCTGATCAGGGATGACATCGTCGATACCTTATCGACCAACGAGCCAAGCCGTTCAAAAATGCTCATCGCCGTAAGCAGATGCTCGCGGGCTGCATCCCATTCCCCAAGTCGCAGTAGGGCACAGCCAAGCGCGTGTTCATCAGAGGCCTGTGCGTGCTGATTGCCAGTAGCCTGAAAGATCTCGCTGGTTGCCAGCCATACTCTGATCGCGTCCCAGGTCTGGCCCTGGACATAGCGCAGAGTCGCGGACGTCGAACGAGCTATGGCCACCCACCCACGATCGCCCACTCTTTGAAAGTAGTGCATCGCAAGATTGATGTATTGCTCTGCTTCCTCAAACTGGCGTTGGTCGATTGCCACGACCGCCACATTGACCGTCATACGACCGAGCTCGATTGCGGAGCAGGTGCCTTCACCAATCCGATACGCCTGTTCCCAGTACTCACGTGCGAGGTTCAGCTGGTCCTGGCCATAGGCAATGCGGCCAAGCTGGTTGAGCGACATTGCGATGAGTTCCGTTTGATGGTGGGCATGTGCCAGATCAAGCGCCTGAAGTGCCAGTGTACTTGCCTGCTCGTACTGATGACAACCACGGTGGGCTTCGCTGCGATGATTTAACAAGCGGATTTCCGTAAGCGGCTCGGCTATCTGCCGGCTTGCTGTGAGTGCTGCATCAAGGGCAGTACTCCATAATCCCCAGGTCGCCCATCGCTCCAATGACGGCTGGAAGTGCAAGGCCAGTGTTATCGCAAGATCAGGCCGATCCAGATATTGCACACAGTCCTTGATTAGATCGACCACCTGCACCAGGATGGCCTCCGGCGTGTGTTCTAGTCGGTCAGACATTAACCACTTTGCATGCAGTGCCGCCATTTCCCGCGCGCGTACCGGGAAGTAATCGTGTTCCTCTCGACCCCACGATCCAACCACCTCCGTACGGAGAAAACTCGCGGTGAGCTGATGAATATGGTAACAGTCATCGAAGAACATCAGCATGCGCTGCTGCAATTCCTTCGTCGCCCCTTCGAATGCCGGGGAAGTGAGGCCACTCAAGGTTCGGAGCAGCGCAGCCGAAGCTCCACCCGCACAGCGATGCATCGCAAACAATACTTCGCGTGCGCCGGCGCTCAGTTGCTGCCACGAGCGCCGGTATAAATAGTCATAGAGAGCATAGCCTTCACTGCCCGGAGTACAACCGCTCGCAAGTTCCTGGATGAAGCTGTCCCAACCGTTGCCCCATGCTTGCCCTGCGACTAACCAAAGGGCGAGCGGATTGCCGCCCGTTATCGCATAAACCTGGGCTAACTCCTCATCCGAAGCCCGGGCTAACGTCGTGGCTTGCAACTGCGTGCCTGCATTGCGCAATAAGGCATAGCTGGCAGCAGGCGGAAGCTCGTCGATTCTGAAATACTGGCGCTGGAGACCCACCGGGAGTACCGCGCTGAGGCGCTCACGGGCTGTCAGCACAACTCGACTATGCCCTGCAATCGCTTCGAGCAGCGATACGAGCGCCTCCATTTGGGTGACCGTCTCGATGTTATCCAAAAAGATAAGGTACGATTGCTGCTGGCACTGCATTCGGATTTCAGTCAGTAGGGTTGGCAGATCGCCTGGGATTTCGATCTCCAATTGCTGCGCCAACTCGCGCGCCACTTCACCGACCGTTCCAGTCGCATGCTGTGTTTCGCGCTGCTGCCCGCTCCAGTGGTCAAACAGCACCTGTTGCGCACTGACCCACAGGATGCCGGCGAAGTGGTCGTCGTCCACAAACGTTTGGGCAACCAGGCGCGCCAGGGTTGTTTTGCCAAGTCCTCCCATACCTTCCAGCAGCACAAGTGGTGCGCCCTCTACAGAGCGGAGCTCCGCAATAAGCGGGTGGAGGGTTTCTGCGGTGCCGAAGGTGTGTGGCGTTGTGAAGAAGTGCGCATACCTCATACTTCGTCGTACTCGTCGATTTTCTGCGGCAAGCTCGACGGCAAGCTCATAGATCATCCTAGTGCGGAGACGATAAAATGTTGCTTCGCTCACATGATGGTGCACCAAAACGTCATTCAGTTCTTGCCCATTGATGTAGCGCGCGTAAATTGCGGCGATCTCCTCGGGAAAGCGTTGCGCCACGCGGTCGCAGGCATACCTAATGGCCTGCCGAAGCGCTTCAATATCGGTCGCCGTTCTGCCCTTTCTGGCTTGCACACACGGCCAGTGTGTTGGCCCATGCTTATTGAGGAACTCCGCTTGGCGATAATTCTTGACCACTTCGTCGACTTCCTCCACAAAGCCTTCATCCAAAGCTCACCTCCGGTTGTACCCAACAGGCACGAATCGAGCAGTGACGACATAGAAATTCAGATTTTGCAGCTTCTTCCATATGTTTGTTACGGAGCGCTGCTGCTCCCGCACAATAGATGAGAGTTTCTTGCGAGTGTGGAGGCAAGTCAAGGTGTATCTTGGAGTGATGCACAGTAAGTATTATAGTCGACCCAGGAATCTTATACGAAATCGTGGTGGGGTTAGCGTAGGCAAGCAACACAAGGACTCATCCCTTCAAGTTCGTCAGCAATGAGATCCACACTAAACATACTACATTTGTACCATCGCCACTTTGCAAATAGGCAGCTAAAATAATAATAGACTCTGCAAACACCAGTACCTGTCTAACAATTTACATGACAAGACCTCGAATCGTCATTCGCCTTGGAGGGCACCATGTCTTCAAGCCGGAAGCTCCTACGGTCGGTTGGCCTACTCAGCCTCTTGTCCATCGTGCTCTCCTCGATTTCACCTGTAGTTCCTTCCGCTGTCGCATCTCCAATCAATTCGACGAGCGCAACCCACTGTGTTAGTATAGGTGGGACACGAGGCCAATCGAAATTTAGTGTCGTGGGCGGGGAAGGATCACCAGATGTCATCATCACGGA